>CAYJTF010000025.1:0-12604 GCA_964373165.1 uncultured archaeon | reverse complement strand
ATGCGTCGGCCGGGATTCGAACCCGGGTGGGAGCCTTGGCAAGGCCCAATCATAGCCACTAGATCACCGACGCTTATCCAAATATAGCACCGAATCCTTCTGCGGCTGATTGCTCCTCTTTCTTGATTTTTTCTATAACTTCTTCCTTTTCTTTACCTTCAATAAGTTTTATAATTTTTCCAACTAATTCTTTTGCTTTTTTGCAGATTTCTTCAGTTGCGGAAATATAGCAATAATAAACATCTTCTTTGAACCCCAAACCAATAGAATCTTTAAATATTAGACTTCCTCTTGAAACCTTATCATCTGTTAATAAGATTCTTTTTACTTCTTCTAACTTGCTTCGTTCAAATTTTAATAAAACATCCATATTATCACTTTATCTAAATAGGATACGATAATATTTAAAAAAGATTAGTTGATGTCCTTTTATATTATTTGCCTTTAACCACTCTTTTGAGTTAATCTTTTTGCTGAATAGTATACAGCTGCTCCAGCTGCTACTGGTACAGTGGCATAAGCCAATACAGGTGCACTAGACGACATATAACTAGCTAAATAACTTATAGCAGCTCCTACAGGATTTGCCCATAACGGAGCTAACAACACTGCACCAATCAACCCACCCAAAAAGTATAACCATGACATTTTATCACAAAATATTATTGAAATAATAAAATAAATAATGATATGATACGAACAAAATCATCTGACAATACAGGAATCAGCTTGTTGGTATATAATCCACTAAGACGGCAGAGATTTCTTCAACAGGAATCATTTTTCTTGTTCCTCTTTCAATAGTGCCAGTGATTTCAATCGAATATGGTTTCATCGAAGTGATGACATCTCTTTCTATACCCACTAATTTTATATGTTCTGGGTTTTCACGCTCTATCAATCTATGATCTCTTAACAAGTATCGGCCATCTTCTAAACGCAAATCAAATTCCACTAAATGTACAGTCGTATGGCATCTCACATATCCATATACTGTTGCGTATAACTCTTCCATTTGTCTCATATTTTTAATTAAAATAAAAGCTTTTATCTAACACACAAAACAGCGATTAAAGTAACTAAACATCAGAAGATTATTATCAGTTTTTTGGAGTTTCTATTACAAGTCCTGCAATAAGACTATGCATTGATCTTTGAACTCTAACATCATAAGGACCATCACCTATTTTCAATTTTCTGTTGGAACCACCAAGTACTATAGTTATATCTCGACTATCTTAAAGTTAATATGAGCCTCGAACGAGGATCGAACTCGTGACCTCCTGTTTTCTTGCAACTTACGAGACAGGTGCTCTACCAACTGAGCTATCGAGGCATAATAAAAAATTTTCTTTTTTATGTAAACTTAAGTTTAATACTCTGGAATACAATATAAATAACTACATGGAAGAAGCTTTGTTATGGTCTAGAGAAGGAAGGAAGATAAGATGTTTTCTTTGTGCTTATAATTGTTTGATTCCTGAAGGAGAGAGCGGAGTATGCAAAGTCAGAATAAACGAGAAGGGAACATTAAAGTCGAAAAGTTATGGAAAAATAATCGGGACAAAGATCAATAATATAGAGAAGATGCCGTTGTATCATTTCTTTCCTGGGGCACAGGCTTTATTTATAAAATCTAACGGAAACAATTTTGACTGGGATGAAGGAAGAACGGACAAAATCAAGGGGGATCCTGCCACACCTGAAGATGTTGTGAAGATGGTTAACAAAAAGAAAATCAGGATAATTGCTCTTTCTGGAAATGAGCCAACAATGTTTTTTGAGTTTGCATACAAACTGGCCAGAGTTGCAAAAAGATATAACATTAAAACCGTTCTATCAACAAACGGCTATATAACATCCGAAGGAATAAAAAAGATAGGGAAATATTTAGATGCGGTCAACGTGAGATTTGTTGGTTCCGGAGATAATGAACTTTACAAGAAATATCTTGACGTGCCTGATTCGTCTCCTATTTTTGGTGCTTTGAAAAATTTTAAAAAACACAGAGTATTTATTGAGGTTACGAACACAATCATTCCGCATTATGGCGATAATGAGGATGCTTATCGTCGTCTGACAGATTGGATAGTTAACAACTTGGATTCCAGTGTTCCTTTTCACTTGATGGATTTCAAGCCTAACGATAAGTTGAAAAGCGTGCCTGTGCCAGCAAAAACACTGGAGCATTTTGCGAATGAAGCTCAAAGGGTTGGTTTAAGATTTCCTTACATTCATGGAGAGGTTGAACCAGAATACGAAACCACGTTCTGCTACAACTGCATGCAACCGATGATTGTAAGAGATCATGGTTTAGTATCAAAGATCAGTCTTGAGAAAGACAGATGTCCGGGCTGCGGGTTTAAGCTAAATCTAGTGTTAGAGTAAAGCTTTTTAAAACTAGAATATAACTAACTTTCATGAAACGTTTCATAATTTTGGCATTTCTATTGCTTAGCTTACCTGTTGTTTTATCCTATTCTCCAATGAGAAACATGGATGTAAACATAAATATGAAAAATCAAAATGAAGCACAGGTAAACTTATATTTTAAATATAATGCTGAAGAAATCAGAGAAATAAGGTTTCCATTTCAGTACGCTCTCAATAATCTTAATGTAGACAACGGATCATGTATTGTAAAAAAGGACATACAACAGTATTTGTTATGTAAGCCTTCGTCACCATTCTTAGTCGGAGAAACAGAAATTAAAATTCAATTCACAACAAGGGATTTTATAGTTAAAGAAAGAAACATCAGTAAAGTATTTTTTGATATCCCTGTTCTTTGGTTGACGGATAATGTAGTGGTAGTCCTGCAATTGCCAGAAGGCATGGCAATATCCAGTGATGTTGTTCTGCCGGTTTCACCTTCAGATGTAAACATAGTTAGTGATGGGCGGAAAATCATTCTGAAATGGAATTTCAGGGATATGGAACCAGAGAATATTATACCGATAAGAGTTTATTTTGAATCATTAAGCGGAGAGACTATAATACAAAAAGTTTATTCGCCTCTTGTTATAGCTGCACTAATATTAATCATATTTCTAGTATCACTTGTTTATTGGAGGATAAGTAAAAGCAAGCCTGTTGTATTGTCTGTGTTGAATGAAAGTGAAAGAATGGTGGTTGACATCATAAGATCGCAAGGCGATCAGAAGGTAGATCAAAGACTAATCGTTGGCAATTCTGGTTTCTCAAAAGCAAAGGTAAGTAGAGTTATTAGAAGTCTTGAAGAAAGAGGATTGATTGAAAGCGAAAGAACCGGTAGAAAAAATAAAATTATTTTGAAAAAGAAATTTGTAGAAGGATAACTTTCTATATAAATTTTAAGCGTCCTGATTTAAAAAATAAAGCTATTAGATTTTATTGGAACAATTATCTAACTTTTTATGTCTTCTTTATTAAAAAAAATCATGTTTTTATATATGTTTATTTTACTGTGAAACAGTTTCATGAAACATATATATACGTAGTCAAATCATAATAATTTAAGAAAATAGGCAGTAGAGCCTATTAAGTCTGTAGCAATACGGACGCAATATATATTAGGTGAAAAAAATATGAAACAAAAAGTCATTGCAGCATTTTTGACTGTGATGGCTCTTTTAGGACCAATAGCGATGGCAGTAGATCTAGGAGACTATCCAAGTTTCCTATTTGAAAAAGGTAATCTAGATGCATATGTAGTCGTTGGTACAGGCGCAGCTGGCGCAGATGCTGCTGGTTTAGCTTCTGATGTTGCAGGAGCTATCGACATAGCAGTAAGACTCGCTGGTGAATCCTACACAGAAGTTTCAACTTCTGGTGGATCAACTGTATCCGGCGGTGAATCTCAAGATTTGGATTTAGGTGACAGATTAAATGACACCGATAATTTTGGGAACACTCTAGAGGACGATGATTTAGCAGGTCTTCAAGATACACAAGTAACAATCGATATCGGAAGCGTAGATAATGACTACGACGTTCACGATGAAATTAGACTCGGTAATAATGCAGGTAGTCCAGTAACTGCTTTAATAGCAGTGGACACAGCATTAACCGGTGCAGTAGCAACTGTAGATGAAGATTGGAAAGACAACATTGTCTTGGCTTCTAAATCTGGTTCCATGGGATACTACTATGTATTCGATGACACAATAGTAGCAGGTAACTATATAGCTAACGCAACAGAAGACGATCCAATAACACTGGATTTCTTAGGTAAAACATTAGAAATAACATCAGCAACAGCAACATCTCTTACTGCACAAGTAGGAGATGAAGTATCTTTGAACGCAGGTGACTCTGTCACAGTTGGTTCAAAGGCAGTAAAATTGGAAAACGTAGGTTCTGGTGGATCTGTATTAGTCAGTGTTGACGGTGTTACAGCCACAATAGGTGCAGACTCATCCAAAACAGTTAATGGTGTCGAAGTTAAAAACAAAGACACTTTCTACTCTGATACATTCTCAGAGAGACAAGCTGTTTTAATAGTAGGTGTAGATGCAACAAAAACCTATTCAGATGGTGATGAATACATCGGCCAAGACGAAGACGATCCAGATTGGGTATGGGATTTAGCCGGTTTAAACGGCGCTTCACCGAGATTGGGTATACTTTGGGATCAAAATAAAGACGATCCTGAAGATGGTGCTCCAATGTTAGGTGGATCAGACCCATGCTACCGCTTCCCCAACGATTTCGCAAAAGTTTGCCTAGACAAAGTAGCTACAACAGACTATCAAACATACGAGTTTAAAGACTCTACAGAAGAACTGTTTGATGAAGGTGGAAGCGTTACTTTGAGTTCATCTGCATCCGTAGTCTTGTTAAAATCTATGGGTGGAACAAAGGATGGCTTCAAATTGACAGTAGGATCTACTACATACGAATCTGACCAAGTAGCAATACAAGTCAACAACAGTGGTTCCGGTGGTTCCGGTGTAAATGTTTACTACAAAGACCACGAGAACGGAAACAAATTTAAGAAAGCTTTGAACAACGTAACAAGTTCAAGTGCTCTTAAATTAAACTTCCAAGATGCACAACCGACATTGACAGTAACAACAACAAACCTAGCAGGTACATCTCAATTGAAGATGAACTTAACATTGGAATCTGATACAGGTGACGATGTTTTATTCTACTTCGAAGAGAGTTCTGCTACATCAAGTGGATTTACATATGTAGGCCACTCTGATAGCGATACAACACAAGCAAACGATTTATTATACGGTGATACAGCAGGTGCAGAGAGAGATTTATCTGGTTACGAAGAAGATGTAAGAACCGGTGACGGTGTCGTCTTGCTCGATCCAGATTCAAACTCCCCAAGTGATGCCTACAAATTGAAACTACCAGCAGATTATGGTACAGATTTCGAAGTTACAGTAGTAGCATACGGTCCTGGAACAACAGCAACATCTGGAACAGGCGGCAAGGTTAAACAAGTCGTTCCTGTTACAAGTGCAGTTGCCAAATTAGATACAGAAGTGCCTGCCCCAGCATCAGTTGGTAAAGACCTAGTCTTAGTAGGTGGACCGGCTGTTAACAGATTAACAGCTCAAGTCATGGGATTAACTTTCCCACACTACGGTGGACAAGGTGGATTGCCATACGCTGAAGGAGAAGGTTACGTATCTTACCATGCAAATGGATTTGCAACCGGACAAGATGTTGTAACAGTTCAAGGATGGTCCGCTGAAAATACAAGAGCCGCAGCATCCGTCTTACAACAATTTGCTTCATTCGCAAGTAAATTGGACGGAAAAACAGCAGTCAAAGTTACTGGAAGTGCTACATCTCCTGTAGTTTCCGGTGCTTAGGGAAGCTGAAGTCTTACGGACTTTAGGCCTTCTTTTTTCTTTTATTTTTATATAAAATTCTGAGAGAATTGTGAGTGTTTATGAAAGTTGTTTTAAAACCAAAAAAATTTATAAAACCAATCCTTATCACTATAATAATCATAGTTTTGTTATCTGGATTTTTGTATTTGACGATCAAAAATAAACCTATAACACAAGTAAAACACCACAGATCTATATTCACATTCAGAGACAATGTAAGAGATGCGGAGAAAATAAAAGTAGTTCCTGACGAAAGCCAATTGAATAAGGCATTCTGGAATTATCGGATGACGAATATAACTTATTATTATGCACCTCTCGATGCAAGAACTAACGGATATTATAAAGTAGAGATATTCGAGCTGACGAACAAGTTAACGCAGATGTATAACACCAGAAGACCCATAATCATTGTGAAGAATTTTGATGCTGAGCAGATAACTTCTTTTGAAAATATAACAAGAGAGGATGAAGTATTAAAGATAATATTTGTTCCTCCAGGTTTGGCAAACGAAACTTATATTAGAGTTGGTGGAAACAGAGTTTGGATATATGCAAAGAATTATCGCGATTTTGATCTCGCTGTGATCAAGACAATATTGACAGCAATGCGGAAGTATGAGCCCATTTCATAATAACTGCAATTTACCTGTTATTTCATCTATTATTTCATTATTTTCCGGTCCTATTCCCAGCGCCGTCAAAGTGCCGGCGGGAACTTCTGTGTGACCGCCATCTCTAACCAGATAACACGGCAGTTTTAGCTCTTTTGCCTTTTGATATAATGTCAATAATTTTTTTTCTGAAGAAATCGTCAACACTATTTTTTTGCCGCCTTCCGCTTCCCATCTCTTAGCTATCGTTTTTTTAGCAATTTTATATGATCCCAAGCTAGCATGGCAGGACTGCGCACACTTTTTTCCATCGCTCATTTCTATATCCGTTCTCAGCACAATTACTTGCTTATATTTCGTATCCATTTCATCACTATTAATAGCTTGCAATAATTGTATATATCTTTTTCTTAAGATTATATTAATTAGGTGATTGCATGAAAACTTTACTTATGTTGGCAGACGGTTTTGACGAAATCGAAGCATTCACGATTATTAATGTTCTAAAGAGATCAAACGTTCCCGTGGATGCAGTTGGTGTCATGGGTTCGATGATTACAAGCAAGAGCGGGATGAGGATACATGTTGATAAAAGGCTCCCACAAATAAATCCTTCTGAATATACAACTATAGTCTTGCCGGGTGGTCCCGGATATAATATTCTATCTAAAACCGCCGCTATAAATGAGACTATCAAACGGTTCTCCCAAGCCGGAAGAAATATTGCGGCGATAGGCGAATCTGTTTCTATATTAGCTAACTTGGGTTTACTGGAAGGTAAAAAGGCTACAATAACTCCTGGCATGGAGAAGCTTTTGGATTACCCCCGAGATCAACCTGTAGTGATAGTAGATAATCTTATAACTTCACAAGGACCTGGAACCGCCTTGGAGTTTGCATTAGCAATAGTTAAAAAGCTTAAGGGTGATAATGAAGTATTAAGGTTAAAGAAGGAGTTAGCTATACATGAAAAACGGGAATACTGAAAAGAAAATATTGAAGAAATTAAGCGAATCTTTGGTGGCCAATAAATCTGAATTAGTTGAAGTGGCTAAAGATAACGGAAATATAGATAGTGCCATTAGCTCGTTAGTTGAAAATGAACTTATCATACCTTTATATGGCTCGCATACTACTTTTGCCATTACGCAGAAAGGCATTAAGGAAGCTAAATAGAATAAACATAATTTAAGGATATTCTAGAAGCTTTGAAAAAGAATGGGAAATATTTGAGCACAATAAATAAATTTAAACCCAAAAATACAGAATTTTATTAGACCCGGTATTTAGTATGATAGTTAATGATTGTAAATTGGTAGAATTATATGGAATTTTGGTTGGAGACGGCTATTTACATAAAAATAATTGGTCTATAATCATAGTCTGTAGTTCAGAAGAGAAAGATTATCTAAACAACAGAGTAGTACCTTTTTTCGTAGATCTTTTTGGGAAAAAACCTAAAATTACTCCGAGAAGGGATAAAAAAGCTTATTACATTCAAGTCAACTCAAAGGAAATTGTTGAATTTTTAATTCAAACTTTTGGAATGACAAGAGGAGAGAAAAGCAAATATCGAATTAGTGAAAAGGTAATAGAAAACAAGAGATTAATACCACACTTTTTAAGAGGGTTGTTTGATACAGACGGTTGTATAAAATTTTCAAAACAAGGGAAAAATATTAATTACTATCCCAGAATTCAATTTTATTTTAAAAATGGCCCACTAGTAGGAGATTTGAAAATTTTATTGTCAAAAATGGGATTCTCATATAGTGCTTACGAGGATAAAAGATTCGGAGGTTTATACGTTATTCAGGTTTCGGGATACAAGAATCTTGAGAAATGGATTAAATTAATTGGGAGCTCAAATCCTGTTCATGTTACTAAAATTTTACAATGGAAGAAATACGGATTCGTAACTCCCAAAACAACTCTTGAAGAAAGAGTTAAAGATTTAGATTATAAACACATGTCATTATTAGATTCTAAAGAGCCCTGAATAGCCCCGTGGAGAAGATAATTTCTTCGCGGAATGTAGTGGTCAAGCATAAGAGCCTCTGGAGCTCTAGACCCCAGTTCGAATCTGGGCGGGGCTATTTATTGTTTTATCTTTTTTTCCTTTTCGTGTTATCCATCCTTCAACAGCAAAAGGAATTATCAACAGCAAGAACATGGATAATATCATCAATGGCACATTTCCTATTTCTAGAAGCTTGTATCCAAGATAAGAAAGCATGAATGCTCTGGGTACCGATCCTATTAGAGTGAACAAGGTAAATCCTTTAATATCCATTTTTGCTACCCCGGCTGTTATTGAGAATATTTTGAATGGAATAAACGGTATTAACCTTCCTGCCAGAACGACAAAGTTGCCGCGTTTCTTGAAAAGACTATCGAGTCCGTTCAACTTCTCCTCTGTTATAAAGATATACTTGCCATATTTATTAAGTATGGGTCTCCCGCCCAAACTGCCTATATAATATCCTATTACTCCGCCAAATGTCGCGCCTAAGCCGCCCCATATAGCCACCTCTAAAGGCGTATATCCCAGTAGAGTGGCTGCTGCTAAAACAGCTTCAGCAGGAACAGGTATGATACTGGATTCCAGAGCCATTCCAATGAAAATTCCTAGAGGACCAAATGCCAATGAGAAAGTTTCCAGACTGGTAACTATGCTCTCAAACATAAAATTAATTTATTGTAGAAGTATATTAATTAATAGATGGAACCAAAGGAAATTTTTGCAAAACTGAAATTGGAAAAAAGAAACAACCTCACTGAGGCTGAGGCAAGGGAAGTCCTTATCCATTATGGAATACCTGTTGCCAAAGCAGAGCTTGTCAGAAGCTTTGAAGATGCCTTAAGGTTTGGCGAAAGGATCGGCTACCCGCTGGTTTTGAAAGCCATTTCTCCCCAGATAATACATAAAACAGAAGCAGGCGGCGTGATATTAAACGTAAGAAATGATAAAGAGCTGAGACTGGCCTATCATCAGCTTCTTAGAAATGTCAAATCAAAAAGACCGGATGCAGTATTAGATGGTATCTTAGTTCAGCAAATGCTTAGCGGAGGGTATGAAGTGATAGTAGGCGGCAAGTACGACCAGACGTTCGGCCAAGTTTTGGCGTTTGGCTTTGGCGGCATATTTGTTGAAGTGTATGATGATATAAGCTTCAGGATAGTGCCGATCTCAAAAAGCGATGCAGTGGATATGATCGAGGAAGTGAAAGCTGTTAAGATATTGAAAGGATATAGAGGCAAGAAGCCTGCCGACATACCTGCACTAGTTGATATAATGATGAAAACTTCTAAAATGCTCCAAGAAAATCCTGAGATCAGGGAACTAGATATTAACCCCGTCTTCGCAATGAATCAAGGAGCTGTAGCAACGGACGCAAGAATAATCATAGAGTGAACCGATGCCATCTTGGAAAACGCACATCTTCATTAATCTTATCATCTTCATTTTCTGGCTGAAGCTGTTGTTCCTTTTAAGACCAGAAACTAGCATCTTTTATGTTGTTGTGATTTCATCATTTGTAGTGATAGTATCGGTTTTTCCTGATATTGACACGAGCAAAAGCAGGATAAGGAACTGGTTGGCATTAATTTTAGCTGTGATGATGGCGATTATATATTTAATAAATTTCAATCTAAGTGAATGGTACAGCGTAGCATTATTTTTCATCGTCTCTTACTGCATAATAAGATTCTTCCCGACGCATCATAGAGGGATTACTCATACTACAGGTTTCTCGTTAATTTTTGCTCTATTCGCTACTTTTCTAGTATATATTTTTATAAAAATGGATTTGACAACATCTATTTTGACATTTTCAATTATTTTTATCTGTTATAGCTCGCATCTGTTAATGGATAGAATCATTAAAATTCACGATTAGAAAGTTGTTTATCCTAATAAACGTTGTTTCTGTGTTTCTGCCTTTGCTTTTAATTCTTCAAATCCCCTTCTATTTCTTAATTCAATGTGATACATATCCGCCAAAGCTAATGCAGCACTTATCAAACCCACAGCAGTCGGTATTTGTTCGGTAGCAAGTTGGTCATCGAGTATCGCCTCTGCTTTTTTATAACAGGCGTTGCCTACATTTCGGATAGCTAATCTTGGAACATCACTCAATGCAATGGATTCACGCGTATTTAGATATGCGGCAACTACGTTCTTAAATCCTAAGAAAGCATCGATTCTACTTGGCATTGAATAGCGAATAAAATCTGCTGCAGATGAAGAATCTCTTTCAATATCTAGCCCATCCACAATCATTGAGTATAATTTTTGATAAAGACTTATTGCGAAGGTTTTCATAATCTTTTCGTATAAGTCATGAATATCAAATCCACCTTCTCTCATACCTTTATAACTACTTCTAATATCTCTTCTTTTATCTTCTTCAACAAATCTGTTAGATCTTCCAATTCTGCCTAATTTTCCACCCACACTTGTTAAATCTAGAATCACTGGTTGGTGGGGAAGATCATATCTATCATCAGGCGCAATTCCAGTTACTTGAGGAAGACCATCTTCATCAAATACTCCATAATCTAAATATTTATCAACGAGTTGGCGAGTCTCTCTGTAATTCCTCCATGCATCATATCTATTTGCTTGTGATTCCGGCACAGTTCTTCTTAAAAAATAACTTAGTTTCGGATGAGAAGCCTCCAAGAGTTCGCTTAGTCCCATCGTAAAATCTGAATATGTAATCATTTTATCACTATATAGTAAGTACTATGAATATATAAGTATTTCTATCTAGTAGTAGTAATATCAATCTTTTCAATTCCTAAACCCTTTATTGCCGTAAGTTGTACAATTACCAACTTCTAATATATCTCATGCTGGGATGAAAATTCTGAGGCTGTCTATGAGGTACGTAACCAGCACTGCATGGCCTCCAAGGTATGACTTCAACTGTGAAGTCGTCATCAGAGTTTAGCATAAGATTTGTTTGAGTACGGCTATCCATGGCTACAAGGCAGTGATTCCAATTAACACCTATATTAACATCTGTCTTATCTGTCTCATTAGGGTTTGCAACAAGCTTCAGAGAACTTTTAGTGAGTTTTATTAATTCAGCGAGTGGACCTTCTAATTGCCTATACCCAGAATTATGTCCCTCTTGAACATGTATATATCGCTCCCTATATGGATAAATAACATGTCTTTCTCTTTCAGGTTTAAATCTGTGTCTTACACCACCGATTGCTAAATAATTTGCCCCCTCTACAACACTACCTACACCTGCTGCAAGAATTCCATCTTGTCTATCGTGATATATTAATATTAAACTGTGTTTGTTTTTTGTTTGACTGTGTTGTCCTGATTTTCCTGGTTTAATTGGAGTATATCCCAGTTTTCCTCTTAAATAGAGAACTGAAGGCCAAAAAGGCATTCTTTGGTGTGCTAATTGCTCTCTGATTAAAGAAAGTTCGTCCACATCTGAAGAAGATCCACCAATAGCGATTCTCCCGTGAGGATATTCATGATAATCATCTGGTGTAAAAGTAAAATATATATCCAAAAGACTCTCAGCAAGTCTAGCCATTAAGCCTCGTCTTTCACGTGTCATATCAGCATAGCCTGGAAGCATCCGGTTTATAAATCTTTGATATCCGGTATCAGCTGTACGTTCTCTATATGTAATTATTTTACTTGATCTATCATCTGTGATAATATCATCTCTCATAATTCGTCCATCAGCTCCAAGAACTCCCATATCTGCCCAATATAATCCATGCTTTTCAGAATACCTAATATTTCCATCTAATACAGCGGCAACTAATGTCATTCCATCACTTTACTATCATATAGTAAATAAAAAGCAATTCTTAAAGTTTTATATACTGTAACTACTATATGATGAATAAAATTTTATCGATCAACTTATTTCAACTGGGGAATCCTTTATTATTATATGCAAATAAAACCGATAAAATTGACTTCTGGATCTAAAAAAATAGTTGATAAAACCAATAGATACGTTGTCAAGGGCACGTTCACCTACCCACTAGTTATAAAGAGCGGAAAAGGCGTTTTTATTCAGGACATTGATAATAACTGGTATTTGGATTTCAATTCCAATGTTTGCAGTGCTAACATCGGATATAACCATCCGGAAATTGCAAAAGTACTGA
>CAYJTF010000024.1:0-13186 GCA_964373165.1 uncultured archaeon | reverse complement strand
GCAAACGGGTATACTCAAAAAAAGAAAGAAGAAGCTCCATTATGTGTAAAATGTAAGACAGTTTTGCAGTTAGGTAGCGACTTTTGTTCTGTCTGTCAAATGCCTCAAAAGAACGAGGCAATAATGGAGAAGTTTGAATATGAACAGAATCTGATAAAGTTGGCGAAGGCTTTGCTAAAGAAAGTGGAACAGAGACCAGAATTAGAAGATATATTATTGAAATAACAATAAGGAGCAGAAAATATAACTTTTAAGTATTTGAAAAGAAATATAGTATGAGCCTTGAAAAATTTATCAAAGTATACACTTCCTTACCTTTAGAAGAAAGAAAGCTTACTGTTGTTATAATTGACAATGAACCAATAAACTGGATAAGGGCTCACGAAGAGATTAAAAATAATACTGCTCTTGGGAAGAAAATTCAAGAGAAGTTAATAGCAAAGGGGATAATATGATAGAAGAAGATGATTGGAAGCTTGCAGTGACAAGGATAGAGGCTATGCCTGCAAACCTGAAACTGTCTTTAGGCAATCAGGGCTCTTTGACTAAAGTAGAGCTTATGGAACATATAACTAAAAGAGATAAAATAGGCGAGACTATAGTCAAGGCTCAACTTAATTATTTAAAATATTTTAAAAAGGAATTGGAAAAAGATGGAAAATAAAATAATGGTCATTACCAGACCTCACTATGATGATACAACTGCTTATTTGCATGCTTGGAGTTCTAAGGTAATAGAAGCGGCTGAAAAGAACAACTTCAAGATTATAGATCTTGACATAGGGAAAGCTAACAGAGAGAATTTAGAAAGCGTCCTAGAAAAAAAGAATCCAATTTTCGTTTCGCTTAATGGGCATGGAAGTAGAGATTCTGTTTTTGGTCAAGACCATAAATTCATTGTGCAATCTGGCATCAACGAGAAATTTTTAGCCAATACAATAACATATGCACTGTCATGTGATTCTGCTTCGGGATTAGGAAGAGCTGCAGTTGATTCTGGAGCCAAGGCATATATAGGTTATACAGAGCCTTTCGGTTTTGTTTTTGATGAAAACTACACCACTAAACCATTGCATGATACTATGGCTAAGCCATTTTTTGAAGCATCTAACAAAGTAAGCATAGAATTGCTTAAAGGCAAATCAGTCCAGGAATCTGTGGAAAAATCACAAGAAGTTTTTCAAAAATGGATAGATTTCTATAGACATAGTAAGGAACTGGAAGCACCAAGTATACTTACATGGCTAATATGGGACAAGATGATTCAAGAGTTGATAGGAGACAAAGAAGCAAAAATATTCTGATTTGATTAACTTCTGAATCCAGATTTAGCTTTCTTAAAAATAACACTGTTATATATCTGTATCAGAATTTTGTAATAAAAAATATAAAAGTTTTACTGTTCCATTTGTTTTAGTTTCTTAAGGACAATTTCTCCTCTTTTAGTTAGTTGGTATATTCTTCCTTTCCTCGCTTCTGGATTTACACATTCTATAAGTTTAGCGTTTTTCAAGTCTGCTAATTTCAGCGAGATGTTTGGCAAACTACTTTTCAATGATTTAGCTAAGAAAGTTGGTGTACGAGGATTTTCAAGAAGCAGTATTATAGCCTTTCTTTGTTTGCTCTTAACAACAAAACCAATATCCTTCCACATGGGAGATATTTGGTTAAGGATAGGGTATACTATTATTATAGTTTGATTAAGTTTTGATTAAGTATTTAAAAACGCCATCTAATTATTGATATGAAAACCACTTACATTCTGTCATTGTTTTTAGTCGTATTATCCGTTGTCATTTTATTTGGAATTATGGATGTTTCATCTGGAGAGCATATTGGAATTATAACAGCAGTTGAAAAGGGCGGGTTTCCATGGCAGACATATAAAATATATTTCAAACCAGACAAAGATTCGATTCAAGAGTATGTTTATTGTGTAACTGATGAAGAGGTTTTCAAGGAGATGAAATTATTCATAAACATACCAGTTTCTTTAAATTACTCAAACACAGATATGTTTGTGCCTAGATGGATATGTAATGGAGGTATCTCGATAGTGAGGGGCTTTGAGCTGACATAAATATGAAGTTGTTTATTTTGGGTTTACTTACAGTTGTTGTAGTGTTGGGGATAAGTGCAACAGGTCAATCAGCTCCTGTTTTTGGGACTTTATCATGTTCAGATCCAGATAGTGGTAATAGTCCAAATACACAATCTAGCACTTCAGTTACAGATGGACCAAATAGTTATTCGTCTCCTCACTCTGATTCTTGCGGTGGAAACACTTTAACAGAATATTATTGTATAGACGCATCTGGGAATCCAACAGCTAGCTCTTCAAAAGCAACAGAATACGAAACAACAAATGTAAATGCTGGAGTAAATTCTGTATATTCCAGTTCAAGCGTATCTTGTGCAAATGGATGCTCAAATGGTGCTTGCTTAGCTGCGCCAGCAGATCCGTGTGCAGGTGTAACTTTTGGCTTTGCCCCGTCGTCTATTGAAGTTAATTCAAGTTTTTCTTTCAGAATAACAAACAACAATCCTGTAGCACCAGATGATGCATGGGGAGATATTACAAATGCTACTCTAAGTTTGCCTTCTGGGTTATCGACATCAAGTTCTCTATTTGTTGATTTAACCCCATCAACAGTAGGCTTAAGCCACAGTTGGACAAACGTATTTGCTAATTCAACCGGAAGTTATATCCCAATAGTTACTTTAGCAAACTCAACTGGCTTGTGCTCACTAAATCAAACTATAAACATTGTAAACCCAACAAGTCCAAATTTATCTTTGACAGCCTCTTTAGATTCAACACAAAAATTGATCAATATACCATACACACTGAATGTCACAGCCTCTAATATTGGAAACGAGAATGCAACTTCTGTTGTAGTTACAGTCTCAGCATCAGGTTCGACAATCACACCAACTTCAAGATCAATAAACGTTCTTCCAAACGGTTCTAGTCAAGTTCTTCAATTCTCAATTGTATCGTCATCAGTAGCTACAGGTTTAGTTCTTTCTATAACAGCCAGTTACAAGGATACATCAGGTGTTTCTCTTTCAGATGTTACCATAACAAAAACAGTAAACATAACCTCAACATATAATACAACCTTATCGTGTAGTCCATTTGTCTTGATCAATAGTACAAAAGATAAATTCAAAATGTCCCCAAAGAATCAAGACGGTTCACTAGACAATTATATTATAGAGATTAAACAGTTCTCAACTAACTTCTCTTATAACGTGACTTTTTGGAATGGAACCTCTATAGTTAATACCATTTCTAAAACCAATGTCACAAATATAGATCTAAAGTGGAATGGAACATCAAACGACACATTTCTTCCAGACGGAGAATACAATGTAACTCTTAATCTATACGATTCAACCCAATATAGAAACTCAATAGATATGGGTACTGTTATAATCGATAACACACAACCTACTTTTACTGTACAAAACTCAACACCAATTATAACACGCAAGCAAAACTTTACGTTTTCTGTTAATTTTTCTAATGATACATTATACTGGGAAATAAATGGTCAAACAAGGAATGGAACAACTGGTTTTGTAAACATAACTTTTAATGGAAAAAATCTTGTTATTCCTGGAGAAAGCTATAGTTATGGTTCTCTGAGTACAGATATTGGTGTCAAACAAACAATTTTATGCGGTGATATTGCTTCATCAACTACTAGCAGTGGTGGGACTTCATCTCCTTCTAAACAGCCAGCTGAAGGCTATTATAACATAAGCATAACCGCCTATGACGACTTAAGAAATTTTTATAATAAAATAATTACAGTATATATAGATTTAATTGATCAACCTGATGAATCCTATATTTATCAAGCATTAAAGAAAAGCTGGAATTCATTTTTCCTACCTCGTATTGTTCTAAATGATATTCCAACACTAAAGGGAAATTATTCTGTTCCTAATGTTTTAAAATCCATAGGGAACAACTACGACATTTTATACTATTATAATACAAGCAAATGGCTTTCGTACAGTCCAAATAGACCAGTGAACGATCTAACAGAATTCGTTGATAACTCGAACAGTCCTTATTGGATAAAAATGAAATCAAATGATACTTTAGTAATACGTGATTATTATGAAAATTAATTTTATTTTAGTTTTTACAATTTTACTTGGTTTACCCATAACAGTTTATGCAAGTGAAGTACCAGGTGATTGGTGGGGTGTAGTATCTATAGATGGTATGAAGAGCAGCAATGCGGCTGTTGTCTCAGCATACATTAATGGACAATTAAAATCAACAACTACAGTTGGCGATTTAAAAAGTAATTATTATTTGATTCATATAGAAGGTCAAGTAAATGACATTGTTTATTTTAAAGTTAATGGTTTTAATGTCTCTCAGGAACCCCAAAACTGGTCATCTGGAGATCATCAGCAATTAAACTTATCCTTAACAATATCAGCAACTGCAGAAAAAATATATGAAAAGATAACTAGACTAAAAAATGAAACTCTTTCAATAAACAAATCTGATTCTACTGGAACCTCACTAGACATAAGTTTTAAGCAAGATGTTAGCAATGTTTCTCTGACTATCAGGAAAGTAGAAACTAATCCAACAAACAAGAGTATAGGTGACCTGAAATCCGTAAACAAGTTTGTGTTTATAGAATCAGATAATATATCGGAAGCAATGGATTCAGCTGTGTTTAAAGTATATTATACAGATAGTGATGTTCAAGGACTAAATGAGTCATCATTAACCTTAAATTATTGGAATGAAACTATAGGAAATTGGATAACTCTTATTTCTACTGTAAATAGTGTTGATAACTATGTTGAAACAAACATAACACATTTTAGTTTGTATGGAGTTTTTGGTTCTTCTGAAACAGTGAGTAACAATGCAGCACCTTCCACACCAAGCTCTGGTGGAGGTTCCTCTGGTGGTGGAGGCGGAGGCTCTAGTAGTGGGGGTAGTTCATCTGCCTCTGTAAGATTGTGCACTGAAGTTGATTATGAATGCACAGATTGGTCTGAATGTACAGATGGATCTCAGGTAAGAACATGTAACAAAAAATCAGGCATAGTTTGTAATGGCGATGCTAGCCCATATACTGCTCAAACATGTGAAAATAAGTTAGTTACAACATCAAACGAGATAGATCAAACACAGACAAACGATTCAAAAAATCCTTCGCCTAATGGCATAACAGGATTAGCTGTTGGTGGTGGAACTTCACCTATATTGTTAGTTGTTGTAAGTATCGTTGCTGCTATGGGTTTTGTAGTTTATAGAAGAGGTTTAAAAAACTAATGTTTTAAGAAACCGACAGATAATTTCCCCAAAAATTTAAGCTAAAATCTCTTTTCTCCTTTATTAATTGGTTAATAGAGTATTAGGGTTTATCAGATTCTTCTGGACTAAAAAGAATTAAAAACAAGTAAAAATTGTGTATAGTCAATACGTATTATTAATAGTACAGATAGTTAGCCTACTGGTCTATTGGCTCAGGCGTGGACATATCATAGTTAAACTAACTATGATACATAGTGAGTAAATAGGGTAATTATGGAATATGTAGTTGATAAGAGATGTCTCTATCCTGTTCCATGACCATTTTATTTAGTGACATAGAAACTACCTTCTTTCTGAAAGGTTTTTGTTTCTTTTCAGCTATTAGCTCGTGGAAAGCGGGGAACAACCTTGTATGAAAATGTAAGACCCATATTCAATTAAATAGGCTTTCCAGTTTGTTTATAGCTTT
Source organism: uncultured archaeon (assembly GCA_964373165.1). Lineage (GTDB taxonomy): Archaea > Aenigmatarchaeota > Aenigmatarchaeia > CG10238-14 > CG10238-14 > JAGVVZ01. The sequence goes on along the minus strand of CAYJTF010000024.1, from coordinate 7,418 downwards.
ATTATATTTAAACATCTGGCTTAAAGAAACAGAAACAATTGTACTTCTACCTCTAGTTATTACAGAACTTTGTTCGAGTTTTAGTTCGACTCCCTGATCAAAAAGAGAAAAGATAAGAAGGGAATGATCATCTGAGTAGCTTTGTTTTGTTAATAATCTAAAATATTCACGTATAGTTGCAACTGAAGCCGAATTGTATGTTTTGTGTTCTTGTTTCATTTGTGTCAGAACTTTCTCTAATAATGATTTGTCGTATTTCCTAAGTAAAACAGTCTTTATGTTTGAGATTAAAGAGTTCAATTTTTCATCTTCTGACTTCATTGGTTTATAGATAGCCGCCAGTTTACCTTTTATTTGTTTGTACCCTATTTTTTTACTCCTCGTGTTAGTATTTTCTGGTAAGCTCCATAAAAAATAAAAAAGAGATATGTTTAGAATTCCTAGCAACGAAGGACATTTTAATTCATATAGTTCTTTAAAATTATTATGGTTGAACAGAAACTCCCTGTTTTGTTTTATAAAGTTTCCAAACTGAGTATCAATAGAAAGTTGAAAACCCGTTTTCTCAAATTCGTTTTTCAAGTGATCAAAGAACTTATCCCAGTTTATATCGTATTTTTTTCCTTCTACCCTTTCTATTATACACTCGTTTATCAGTTGTGAAAAATATCCAGTTTTTGAACCTTTTCTGTACCAATTACTTATGATGACTCCCAATTCATATCTGTTTATATTTTTTTCAGCAAACTCAGGTTTTACAATCTGAACTATCTCTTTAGCTGATCTTGGCTTCTCTAACAGACATATAAGTATTTTATCTTTCATAAGATGTTATGTAAGTTATGTTATGTAATACAGACATAACATTATTAACCTTAGAATTTAAATAGTTAATTGGTGGTTAACATGGAGCAAAATATGAAACACGTTGGTTTTCGGTTCGCTATAGATGACATTGAGCTTCTGAAGGGCATATGTAAAAACAGAGGAGAGGACATGTCAGATTTTGTTAGAAGAGCAACAAAAAAAGAGCTTGCTAATTTGGGCTATATGACATTTGATCAGAAAAAGGCTCTTGGAGTAATATGAATCAGCAAAAAAACCAGTTGCCGCTGTGGGCTATGGAACTGATAAAAAAATTTGAAAAAGAGGAGGATGTAAAAAACTAAAAAAGTTTTAGGAACTCGCTAAAGTTCCAAAAACAAATTATGTGCTTATGGATAACTTGTTTTCAAATACTTTAAAGCTTGATGCTTCAAATCCGTTCGACTTACGCTCTTTAGCTCTGCAAAAATTGAGATCATCAACGGCTAACGATTTTTTGGAATACAAAACAGCTAGATGCACCTTAGGAAAAGCTTTCCATATCCCTAAACTTCAGTGTAGGTTACTTCTTCTGCAGATGTCGAAAGACGGTTTAATTTATTTTTCTAAAGAAAAAATTTATTTCAAAAGAAGACAACAGGAGGCTTGTAAGATATGATAAATCAAAACAAAACAAAAGTTGAGACAATCTTTTTCTCTACAGTAAAAGCGGATGCCTCGTCGCTTCATAATTGTCCCAACGGTTTAAATGTTTTGATATATCTAGATACACCAAAAAATTGGGAGAGTGATGATTGAATATGGCAATAACACAAACACCAAACAAGGAAATTGAAAAAGTAATAACCGAAATTGAAACCGATACTATTCGAGAACCTCTGCTTGAGTGGGATCTGGTATTATCACGTGCTGGAAAACAACTTAAGCTTTCAATAAATAAAGAAAATAAAACCCTTCTGTCTGGCGTTTTTCATGAGGTTAGTGACAAGAAAACTGTAAACTTTGTTATTGGGTTTTTACAATCCCATTCAGATTTAAAACTAAAACCCAGAAAACAAGCAGCCATAGAATGTTTGGCTAAATTAAACGGTAGATTAGCGGAGTTGCCACTTGAAACAATTAAACCTTCAACAAACACAAAAGGTGAAGATCAGACACAGAAATATACAGAAGCTGAACTTGCTACTGTATTAAAAAAATTTAAAGATCCTAAGCTGATGTATTTTATTTTTCAGGAACTTAGTAAAAGGCATATTGGCGATGATAAAGAGAAAATGCTGCTATTTTTTACTAGTGTTTTAACTATGTTGCCGCCCAAAGAAAGGTTTGGTGTTCGTGTTTGTGGAGATTCGAGTGGGGGGAAGGACAATATGATTGAAAGCGTTTTGAACCACATGCCTGATGGATGTTTTGAAACATATACTGGTGCTTCAGATAAATATTTATTATATTGTGTTGACGGATCTCCTGGATTGTATGTAGGTGAGCTTAACCTGCAAAAAATTAATGGGAACAACAAAAATCAGCTTGAAATTATAAAGGCTGCAATGGAGGGCGGCACATCATATGGGTATCTGGAAAAGGATGGGGATGTTTTTGTTCCGAGAAAAAAGGTTATTGAGAGAAAGGTTGTATTTTACAGCACGACGGAGATTAGTCAAGACGACGAGCTAGCAACACGCTGTTTAACTATTCCAGTTTCTGCTACACAAGAACAGACAAAGGCTGTATTGGATAAGCTTATTGAGATTGATTATGTTGAATCAAAAATTAACTGGGTCAAAATCGGGCTTTCTCATCTGAAAAATCAGAAGATGGTTATTGTAATACCAATTGAAATCAAGAAAGTCCTGATTGAATCAATGGACTCTCAAGACATTAGGGCTCGGCGGGACTCTAAGAGATTGCTTTCTTTAATAAAATCTTCCGCTTTCATACATCAACTACAACGTCCAATAGATGAAAACATTGTTTATGCCACAGCTGCCGATGTCTATAATGTTCTTTCCGTTTTGGGAGACTGTTTGAATCGAAGCTATTCTGGTCTTGAAAAGCGTTTGGAAAGAGTTCTTTCTATTATAAAACAGTTGTCTATTGATCAAAAAAAGGTGGATGAGTATAATGACCAAGAATCTTGGGTTAGTAAAGCTAAAGTTGTAAAAGCAGCTAAAATTAAGGGAAAAAATAGACAGGCAGATGTTTTTAAAACACTGCAAGGACTTTTACTAATTGAAAGCCAACCTTCTGAAAGTGATAGAAGATATTGGGAAGTCCGACCTACTAATTCAGCAGCTGTGTCATTCATTCAAAAAAATGTACTTGATTTAATTGCTTCCATACCACCCACTGCAAAATGTATACCTATTACTCAAAACCAACATACAGAGCTTATAAAAATAGGTTTAGAATCAGTTGAATTGAGTTTAGATAAGTATCCTGCTGTCAATTTTTTAACTGGTGAAATTCAGCATATAGAGCCTCTAAAAACAGACAGCGAAAAAAACTATCTAAACCTATCTAAACCTATTATTAAACCTATTATTCAGCATACAGAGGGCTTAAATGATGATAAGTATATATCGGTTGGTGGGATGGCAGAAGGAGAAAAAAAAGATAATAAAATTGATCCTATAGTAAAAAAGAAGATTCTAGCTAAAATTGAGGATTTTGGCAACAAAGAAATTCCTTTAACAGATTTGTATGTATTATGTGAAGATCTTTTTTTTGGAAAGGAAATTGTTAATTTTGTAATTGCTGATCTATTATCAGAAAATAAAAGTTGGTATGAATCCAGACCAGGAGTTCTCAAAAAAGTATGATCTCACAACAACTTCAACAAGATTTAGTAGAGCGTTATAGAAAAATAGACCCTACATTTCTTTTCCAACAGATGGATGCTAAAACATGTAATTTGCCTGAAAAGGAATTTGAACAATTTAGACTACGGGGTAGATTTAGCTGGATAAATAATAGAAATATTGTCTATCCATATCACGCTAGAAGTTTATTAAAATGTGAAATTGTCTTAGATGTAGATCCTAAAGACAGATCTAATCCAAATGCTTGGTCAAATTGTTATGCTGATATTTGCAAGGTTTTAGATACATTAAAAATGCTGAAAGTTCCCTATACTCTGACATTTTCTGGAACTTTAGTGCATATCCACATATATTTTTCGCCTAAAACTACAATTCCTTTTGATATTTTTAAAGAATATATACAAATTATAGCTGTTGATGGTAAAGCATCAGTAAAAACACTTCATTCATTATCCCATCAACTAAAGACAGGTCTATTCAATTATATAATTGACACTATACCAAAACTAAAAACCTGCGAAATTGATAGGGAAATTATAACGGCGGAAGGTAAAGGTCACCTAGTTAGAGAGATCTGTTCCAAAAGTTACCGAAACGGTCAATACAAAACTTGGTTATCATATTTACCAGAACAACCCCCTAATATAGACAAACCATGTCTTGTTCAAATACCCCCTGAAATATCTTTCTGGGATATAGAAAATGGTGTCTTATATGAAGTCTGGAACCAGATTAAACCTAAATTAAAAAAAACAATAATAAAATCGGATTTACAATCAAAAGGCACAATAAAATGGGTAGAAGAATTACATCAAAAACCACTATCTGATTTTCGGAAACGACTTATAGGTCTAGTTTTTTCACCTTATGCAACAAATGTTTTGGAACTATCTGATGAACGAGCTTTTGTTTGGATCAAACAGTGGACAGATCAATGCCAATCCAAATACGACTTAGATCAAATTTCAGATTTTTTTATCAGATCAAATGTATCTTTTGCCAGATCGCGCGGATACAAAGTTGCTCGTTGGAGCAAAGTTAAAAACATGCTTTTGGGTGAGGGGGCTTGATTATGAAGCCGAAACCTAAACTGTTGCTTTTGATATGGGATGATAAAAGCCAAAACTATATACGAATACCGCTAACTCATTTATCGAATATGCACCTGCTTGAAAATTATCTTAAAGTTAACTTTAACTTGGATTTGACACAGCACTTGAGAATTAAGGGAGAGGATTTGACATGAAAAAAATCTGTTTAAAATGTCATTGTAAATTAGGGTGTAGAGAAGGTGGTCTTTTGCAGTATTCTCAGTTGTATGTTAGATGTAAGATATAAATGTTGAAAATACTACTATTTTATATGAAACACTGTAAACAATGCAATATCAATTATCCAGAGACAGCAATTTTTTGTAGAGAATGTGGTGGAAAATTGACTGAAATGGTAGAAAAGATAGAAGTTGAGGACAAGCCAGAAATAAAAAAACATAAGAAAAAAAAATCTTACAAAAAAGTAAAAAAGTTTTGTAGAAGTAAATACTTTGTTCTCATTGTTATCGTTTTTGTAGCTATCGCAATTCTGAATATTCCTATTTCAAAACCATACCAAAAACAAGAAACATACACAGAAAATGAGCCTTACAGCGTAACAAAAAATTCGCAATGGACAGTCTCTTGGCGTGCCATTGATGATAATGGATATGTTGTTGAATATTTAGGTACATCTACTTTTCAACCAACATTTACATATGATTGGGGATGGGGAGAAATTTTTGGCGGCAGAAGTGATCGTATTAGTTTTGAGGCAACTACTCAAATCAATGTTCCAGCAAATAAACTAGTTTGGTTTAATATAGGTAGTGATGACGGATCAAGACTATATGTTGATGATAATTTAGAAATAGACAATTGGGGATTGCATAGTTATGGTAGTAAGGCAAAAAATGTATATTTAAATCAAGGCAAACATAATCTAAAACTTACTTATTTTGAGAAATGGATAACTGCCAAAGTTTCATTCTCTGGAGACAGTGATATTTTTACTTGGCAAGAAACAGAATATAGACAAGTACAAAAAACAAGAACAGTCACTGGATATTATCAAGCTCCTCTCTATAATTTATTATTTGGATAAATATGTACTGTGAAAAATGTGGGAGAAAAGCTACAAAGAAAGATAGTTTCTGTATTAATTGTGGCGAAGACCTACAGAAAGAAAATTTAGATACAACTACTAAAGATAAGAGTTCAGAAAAAATCCACGTAGAAACTAAGGTAGAAGCAACACCTGTAGAATATTATTATACAGACGACTCAACAGAAAACATTAAAAAAACTCTTGGTAAAGGGGAAAAAATATTATCCCAATACACATCATCAGATTTGACAGAATGGTATGCAACAAATAAGAGAATTATAAAGTATAAAAAAATCTGGAACGAGGAGAAGATAGACGAATTACCATATAAACATATAACTTCTGTTAGCCTAACAACTGTAAAGGAAGATTATAATAAATCCATTTTTGCAGTTGGAGTAATACTGACCCTCATTGGATTTTTTATAGGAGCTATTTTTTATCTAATATCTAGTCGTTCATTGCTGAATCCTTTGACGATTTTATTAGTTATTTTTGGTGTACTTTTAATCATTATCGCATTCTTATTAAAATCCACACAAACTTTCTACCAGTTTACTGGCTCTGAAATCAATAAACTTGAATGGCAAGTACAAGGAGAACAAAATGAAGATGCTAGGAAATTCATCGATGAAGTTAGAAGAAAAATAACTTAGTCTTGTCTAGATCTCATTTTATTCTATCAATTCAACTACATCTTTGGTTTTGGAATTTCTTTTATTTCTACACCCCCTTTCATCGAATCCTATGTAAGATGTTGTCCTTTTTGTCAACCTTTCAAAGCTACAAGTTCTGTCTATTAATCAAAGATGCAGCTTTTTATTTACTCTAAATGAACTATTAACATGCCAAAAGAACTTGTATATCCAACAAAGGAAACAATCATATTCACAAATGAAATTATCAACATTATGTCTAACAGAAAAGCAGATCAGCACAAGCTCCTAAGGCAAGAAAGTTTTATAGAAAAGATTATAGATAGTGTCAAAAACACAGATGGTGATGTGTAGGATAAAGCAGCTGCAATGTTGCATGGACTTATATCGACACATGGTTTCGCAAGCGGCAACAAAAGAACAGGATTTATAACAACTGTCAGATTCCTGAAGAAAAATGGAGGCAGAGTAAGGATCAAAAACTTTAATAAAGCTGAAAGGATAATAACAAATATAAGGATATTTGAGCCAAAGGAAATAGCTATCTGGCTTCGCACAGGTGATATAGATGATACCAAAATTCAGCATTGAGGAACAGCATGAAGAAGAACATGAAATATTAGACTTAGTTCTAAAGTACAAACAATTTCTTAGGAAGTTAGAATAGTTGTGTTTACAAACTCATCAAAGTTAAGTTTCCGTCCTCGTTAAAAGTCCAAAGAAGCTCTTTTCCTTTTGTCCAACCTTTCTTCTTAACCAATAGTTTAGGGACAGATACAAAGTATTGACCAGCATTTTCCTGTAATTTAGACATAAAAAAAACACCTCATACAATCTTTATATATACTGTAGATTAATATCTTATATTCATTGATGTTATTCTAAAACCAATATATAGGGAACACACCAATCTAACCTTCTGCTCATCGGGGGCTTATTTTATTTTTTATGAAATTTGCAGTTATTTTTGACATGGATG
>CAYJTF010000023.1:0-14172 GCA_964373165.1 uncultured archaeon | reverse complement strand
AAAATGAGCGTGCTTATCATAGTAGCAATATGCATTCTATTCAATGTAATCGGACAATTATCACTAAAAAAAGGGATGAACACTATAGGAAAAACATCAGTAAGCGATCTTTTCACTTCAAAAATATTCACAATGATAATGAATCCTTATGTGTTTTTCGGCTTAGCTTTATATGGCACTGGCTCGTTTTTATGGCTTGTCGTACTTTCTAAAGCCGATCTAAGTTTCGCTTATTCTCTTCTCGCAGTAGGATATATTGCCATCGGCTTGCTATCATGGTATTTCTTTAAAGAACCTTTGACAGCTGTTAAATTAACAGGTATGAGTCTCGTTACTGTAGGTGTGTTTTTAATTCTGATGAAAATCTAAGAAATAAAAACCTAGCATCGAATAATTTTGATATGAATTTATTTAAGATGTTATCAAAGAACAGAGAATTCATAATAAACTTGTCGATTATGGTTTCTATTTTCATATTCCTTTTAAGATTTTTTAAACCTGAACTGCTTTTAGAGAAAACTGTAATATCGGGAGGCGATACAGCCTCTCAATATTATCCTGCCAAGTATTTAACAGATTATCTGCTACCACACGGAAAGATAATAGGATGGAGCCCGGGATGGTATGCGGGAATACCGATATTTCAATTTTATTTTCCTCTGCCGTTCATACTCATAGCACTAATTGCATATGTAATACCATTACAGATAGCTGTTAAACTAGTGACAGTATCCGGTGTTTTCTTGTTGCCAGTAATGGTTTTTTTGTCTTTGAAAATCATGAAATTTAAATTTCCTGTGCCTATCATTGGATCTTTATTCACTTTACCGTTCCTATTTATGGAAGCAAATTCCATGTGGGGGGGGAATATACCGAGCACTTTGGCAGGAGAATTCTCGTATAGTATTAGCCTGAGCTTTTCAATATTGTTCTTCGGGACTTTCTACAGGGGATTGAAAGAAAATAAATATTGGGCATTAAATGGTATCTTATATGCCCTGATACTCAACTCGCATATAATAACGGCCATGTGGGTTGGGCTCACAAGTTTATTCTTTCTTATCATCAGACTTAAACAAAAACAGCAAACAATTAAGCAAACTATAATTTATTTTTTTAAAACGTACGGTCTTTCATTATTACTGGTGTCGTTCTGGTTTTTACCTCTTTTAGCCAATTTAAAATATACGACTTCTTACGCGGATACATGGAGCGTAACTATAGATCAAGTACTACCAAAAACTATACTCGGACCTAGTTTGTATAAAGATCTGAAAAACCCGCCGCTCAATTTGCCTGTCACAGAAAAACTTCCTTTTTGGAGATTCATATCGGTCTTGACGGTGCTAAATACTATTACAATACTTTACTTGATAAAAAATCGCGACATAAGAACAGCTTTTTGGTTTTTTTCAATCATGATAGCCGTTCTTCTTTTTCTCTTCGGCGAACATGTGGGAGTGATAAATATAAGGTTCGTTCCATTTTTCCAATTATCCTTGCTAATAACAGCATGTATTGGACTAAATTTTTTAGACAAGATAAAATTCAACTGGGTTATTGCTCTTTTGATTTTGATCGGTGTGATTTTTTGGGTCAATTCAAGTACAAGTTTTATAGATTTTTGGATAAAATGGAATTACGAGGGATTTGAAAACAAGACTCTTTGGCCTGCGTATCGTGAAGTTAGTGACTTCATAAAAGGCGATTATTCTCAACCAAGAGTTGTCTATGAACATTCAAGCGAGCATGATAAAGCCGGAACAACACGAGCATTCGAATCCATACCTTTATTCTCAGGAAGAGCTACTCTGGAAGGTCTTTATATGCAATCAACCGTAAGCTCGCCTTTCGTATTCTATATGCAATCTGAAATTTCAAAGGAACAATCATGCCCGTTTTTTAATCAGTATCCTTGCACATCATTCAATTTAGAGAGAGGAATTGAACATATGAAAATGTTCAATGTCAATGAATACATTGCTGTAAGTGAACAAGCGAAAAATGCGGCAAACCAAAGCAAACAAATGAGACTAGAAAAAAGTATTGGCCCGTATTCAGTTTATGAAATAACCACGAACAAAAACAGTTATGTAACCGTGCCTGACTATTGGCCGGTTCAAATGAAAACAGAAAACTGGAGAGAGGTTTCCTATGATTGGTTCAAAAATGGTGATATGGGCGTGCCTATAATATTTACAGATAAGACTCTGCAAAATTTGGTGAAAGTGAATGATTGGAGGCAAAGCCTGAAAATACCGGTGAAGGAAAAATGCATTGTTAAGGAACAAGTGATGAATGAAGAGATACGCTTCACTACTGACTGTGTGGGGAAACCGCATATAATAAAAGTTTCTTATTATCCAAACTGGAAAGTCGATGGAGCTAAAAAGATATATCTAATATCTCCGTCTTTCATGCTAGTCTTTCCAGAAAAAAACCAAGTACGAGTATGGTACGGGTCAACTGCTATAAACTATCTATCTAATGTGCTAACTATAATCGGTATATGCATCGTAATTTATTTTATTTTCTTAAACAACAACAAAGTTACCAAGTTTCTGAAACGATAAAGAGACTCATCAATTATATTGAATTTACTTTTCCTGATGTCATTGCATGAAGTTGGTGTCTGGACTATCTTCTTGTTGGTTTTTTTCAACCAGTAAACAAGTTCAAAAACATATGCTGATCCTTTGTCTATATACTTCAGATATTTTATTATATCCTTCTTTTTGAACCCTTTAGCGGCCATTGAGTAATCTTCATACTCCAGTCCTAATAATGCTTTCACCAACCAAATAAAAATATTGCTCGCAAAAATCCTGTACCACTGTCTTTTTTGCTTTCCTGCTTTTTTTGCTCCTATCACTATGCTATTTTTATCCAGAAGATCCACACATTTCGGGATAAAATTCATGTCTATACTTAGATCCATATCCAATGAAACAATTTTGTTTGAAGACGAGCCTTTAACGCCTTTTCTAAAAGCAAAGCCAACCTGTCCCATTTCCCGTATAAAAAGAATCTTAAAAATGCCCGTATATTTCTTTTCTAATTCTCTTCCCAGTTCAGGTGTTCTGTCTATGCTTCCGTTATCAACTAATATTATTTCGAATTTCTTCCCCGTTTTCTCCAAGTATTTTATCAGTCTTTCTGTATTTCTAACTATTAATTCCTCTTCATTATAAACAGGTATGACTATGGTAAAATCTTTCATTACGTCACTGAAATAGGTTGGTACAGCATATTTAAAAATTCAATCTTCGGGTTACTCCAATTCACACATGCCAAATTCTCAAAGGTTCAGTTTTCCAAGGAGGATACAAGTCATTGGAAAATTCTTTCACCAACTTCCAGTTTTCTGGAGGAGTGAATTTCCCTAAATTAGGAATACATCTGTAACAACCATAATAAGGTAATCTGGGTCCGCCTGTGACTACGAATCCCTCCTCGACACTTGAAAATTTTTCTTTCCATGCCTCTGGAGTTTCAGCATCCATCCACCAATGAAGGACTGGGCTATAGCCTTCTTTAACTTCAAATCTATCTATTTTAGAAATAAAATACCAGTCAGAATAAATGTCCACGTCACCAAGTGTCTTTAAATATTTTATAGCCTCTCTGACTTCGCCAAAAGCTATTCTTGTTATTTTAGTCGAGTCATATGAAAAATATACAGATAAAACAATGTATGTAATGAAGATTGTATAAAAAAGGTTTTTGTTTTTTTCCATTAGTTTTTTCCAAAAATAAGATATAAAAATTATCGATGGGGGAATAACTATAACAAAATATCTAAAAATTCTTTGAATAGTATAGGGAACAAGATTTTTTATTTTATGCGGAAAAAATTCAACAAAAAAGAATATTACTAGAAACCATAAAAGTACCGGATATATTTTTTTCCAGTCCTCTCTCCTTATTAGGAGGAAACATAATAAAACGAGATAGAAATGGTATCCATGTAACATCTCTCCGAATTCGTTCCTGAAAAACATTTGCCTCGGATATATACTTAGTTGGTACGCATCCATTCTTGATATATGCGGTGGCTCTTTATCGTCATTAAAAATGGTTATATATGCAAACGGGTCTTTCACTAAAATCCAGTTAGCAATGAATAAACTTAAAAACAGAATAAACAAAGTCAATAAAAAGAATGCGTATCTAATAGAATTTTTTAAATTTAGACCTTCTTTTCTAAAATAAAAAAGAAGTATTACAGGGAGTATGTATATACCAAAAAGCTTGTTTACGAAAGCGAAAAAGACGAACAGTGCCGAAAGAAAAAAATGTATTTTTGTATATTTCTTCTGTGCTATAATGAAGAAATAGACGCTTAACAGCATGTACAAAGAAAGATTAACATCAGTTGACATTAAAGTTGCATTCAACACTTCGAAAGGATTTACCGCCATTAGTATAGATGCTATTATGCCGGTTTTAAAATCAAATAGCTCCTTCGTGATCAAATAGACAAGATATATAGATCCTATGGATGAAAGAAGAACTGGCAAAATAAAAGTGAACTCACTTATTCCAAACAGCTTCCATATTATAATCAGTGGCACCCAGTAAGAGAATCTGTAATAATATTGACTATTTCTTATATGCCCATCATAAATATCTTTGAAAGCAAAAAAGTAGTTTGGATCGTCTCCTAAACCATCACCACTAAAAAATATTAACCTTAAAATCAAGCTGAAGAGCAGGATTATCAGAATGAGATATTTTTTATTTAATTTAAAAAACATTTTTTTCTTTTTAAGCATGTGAAATCAATTAAATATTTTATTCTGTCTAATAAAAACTATTTTATATATTTCATAAAGAGTTTTATTTGTCTCATCAGTAATTTCGGACTCTGTTTAATTTTTTTGAATATATAACTAGACCTCATATAAAATTCCATAAAGGCTTTCCTGGTCATGTGTTTTATAAAATTTTGAGAATAAACTCCTTCGTATGAAGTGGGGAACACGCCTTTTATTTCATTTTTCACAGCCTCATAAAATTTTGTTCCCGGATATGGTGTCGCCACATGGAATGAGATATAATCCGGATCGACTTCTTTAGCGAATTTTATGGTCATTTCCATATCTTCTTTGGTTTCATTTGGCAAACCCATCATGCTGAAACAAACAACTTCCATACCAACCTTTTTAGCCAACTTGATTCCTTTCCTTATATTATCTAAAGTGATTTTTTTGCCCGTGGATTCCAATATTCTCGGTGATCCGCTTTCAAGACCAAAGTGTATTACTCTGCATCCTGCCATTTTCATTTTTTTTAACAATACAAAATCCACGGTGTCAGCGCGTGTCTGACATGCCCATGCTATTCTGTAGTTATTTCTTATCATCATGTCGCAAATATCGTTAACAAATCCCTTGCTTAAGGTGAATTCGAGATCTATAAAATAGATGTTTTTTACTCCGAATTCCTTAATACATACATCTAGTTCCTTTTCTATCAGTTCTAAAGACTTCATTCTATATCTTATTCCATACATTTGGTCTTCCGAACAAAACGTACACAAAAATGGACAACCCCGCGTAGTTTCCAACAGAGTAAATCTGTCCCCCATAATTTCATAATAATATTTTTCCATAGGCAGTAGATCAAAGGCGGGAACAGGAAATTTAGATAAATCCGCGAGATCTCCTGGTTTTGTTATTTTAAGTTGATTATTATTCAAATAAGCTATGCCTTCTATTTTTGATAGATTACCATCGTCCTTGCATAAATTTTGTATGGTTAATTCCGGTTCGCTTATTATAGCTGCATCGGCGCCAGTCATTTCTAAAACTTCTTTTGGTCTCATGGTTGGATGGGAACCAAAAACATATATTTTGGCTCCTGAATTAATTTTTTTTAATTCTCTGACAGTTGATAAAAAGGAATCTATATCCAAATGAGGACATTGCCATCTATCCAAAGACGCGGAAGTAACAAAAATTTTATCAAATTTTTTTATTCTCTCATTATTTATCACAGTTTCTGGCAAAGCATTTATGTCTAATATCTCCACATGGTGACCGTCTTTTCTAAGAATGGAAGCTGCTATAGCCAAGTCCAACGGAGGCCATACTCTATCATGTCTCCATATCTGTATCTTCTTGTATTCATACTTAGGGTTTACCAGTAGTATTTCGCTCATAGCTCATTTTTCCAAAAACAAATTTTTATATTTATCACAATATTACAAATTCCAGATGGCTATTTCTAGTATCTATTTAATCTAATTTTCAGTCTTAATATATTTATTATATAATCTCTTATCGTGCTAAATATTCTGATTTTAGAATCAGAACTTTCTTTCCACTTCACAGGTATCTCTTTAATTTTATATCCCAGAATGCTTCCGAGAACCAACATTTCTGTATCAAAGAACCACTCTTCATTCTCAATCAAAGGTAACAGCTTCTTTGCAACTGTTTTATTTATAGCCTTAAAGCCACATTGGGTATCAGAAAAGGGCATATTCAAAAATAGTTTCAATAAAAAAACATATCCTCTGGACAAAGTTTCTCTAATGAATGATCTTTCTGTTTGCGACTGTCCCATCAGTCTTGAACCAATCACGATATCATAACCATCTTCTATTGCACTTATCAATTCTTTAAGATGTGAAATATCAGTAGATAAATCCACATCCGTATAGCACATTACATCAGCATTGCTCTCGGACCACACTCTCCTCAATGCACGGCCTCTTCCCTTCTCGTCCAAGTGAATGTATCTAACTCTATCATGTTTTTTCGAGAGATTTTTTGCTATTTTCAAAGTTCTGTCGGTAGATGCGTTATCTGCTATAACTATCTCAAAATTATCAAACATTTTTTGCGCTGTTTTTAGAACAATTTCGACACTTCTAGAAAGGTCATTCTCCTCATTATAAACTGGTATGGCTATGCATATTCTCGTCATGCTATCAAAATGATTTCAGCCGCAAAGCTTATAAATTATTCAAAGACAAGTTCAGCAGAAGTGTTGAATAGCGTGTTAGCAATACTAACAAATGCCTCGGGAGACAGTGGCATAATAACTCTCTCATTCCCGGGAATTCTTATTCTATATTTCATTCCTTCTTGTGTATACACAATATTGACTCCAAGAACAGTGGAAGAAAATAGGATCTCTTTGATGAATTCTTTAAACGTGAGAGAATCCGAAATGACTCTTATCTGTTTTCCTAAAATCTTCTCTATTTTCTTGATTATTATACCGTTCTTGCCTACCAGCCCTGGAACACTATTTTTGTCGCATACTATGAGCGCAAAGTTTTTATCCAGATAAATCCTGCTTATCTTGCCGTCTTTCAAATGCTTCTCGCTCTTGATAGTTCTATTCAGGTTTCTATACAATCTGATTTCTTCGTCTCTTATACCATTACTTTCCAATTTTTTAGAGCATCCGCTACATAAAATTTCATTTTTTAAACAAACATTACAAATAGGAAACTCCATTGACATTATCTTCATTTTTTAAAGTTAAAAGAATTTACATTTATTGTATAGTCATGTCTCTAGAAATTGCTATCACCGGGAAGCCAAGTTCGGGAAAATCAAGCTTCTTCAAAGCCGCCACTATGGTTGATGTCGAGATTTCTTCCAGACCGTTTACTACTATTAAACCAAATCAAGCAATGGCTTATGTTGTAACAAACTGTATTGAAAAGGAATTTAATGTTAAATGCAAACCGAATAAAGGAAGGTGCATTGACGGCAAAAGATATGTGCCGATAAAGCTTTGGGACATAGCTGGAATAGTGCCAGAGGCGCACACGGGCAGAGGTTTGGGATTGAAATTCTTGGATGATGTGAGACAAGCATCCGCTTTGATTCAAGTTGTTGATATATCAGGAACAACTGATGAAGAGGGGAATGCCACAACAAATTATGACCCTGTCAATGAAGTGAACTTTGTAAGAGATGAAATAGATTCATGGTTTGAAGAAATTATAAGAAGAGGCATCGAGAAATATGAGAGAATTAAAAGAACTACAAAAATAGGTATAACAGACGTGTTAACCGAACAATTGACAGGATTACAGACATCAAAAGAACAAATAAAAAAGGTCTATGATAGAACTGGCATTGGTGATATAAGACAATTTGCACGTGATCTAAGAGAATTAAGCAAACCGATCTTAGTTGCAGCGAATAAGATAGACTTGGAAAAAGGATTGGAAAACATTGGCAGAATTCAAAATACAACAATACCAACATCAGCTGCAGCAGAGATAGCTCTAAAGACTGCCGAACAAAAAGGCGTTATTGAATATCATGAAAATAGGATAATTATAAAAGATGAATCCAAGCTAGATAAAAAACAAATTGAGGGGTTAAGTTTAATCAAGAAGAATGTTTTAGAAAAATTCAGGTCTACAGGCATACAGAAATGTTTGAATACTGCCGTTTTTGATATATTGAACCAGATAGTTGTGTATCCTGTTGCAGATGCCAATAAACTGACAGATAGCAAAAATAATATCTTGCCAGATGCCTATCTTGTAAAAAATGGCACGAGGCTGAAAGAATTTGCATTTATGATACATACCGATATAGGGAACAAATTTATTGGTGGAATAGATGCGAAGACAAAGAAAAAACTTGGAGCAGATTATGAACTGAAAAACAATGATGTTGTGGAAATATTAACTTCCAAATAAAAATTAAAGGTTTCTATCTCATATTAAAACAGGTGCTATAATGAAAATAGGTTTATTATTAGATGATACGTTAGACTCGAATGATGGCGTCCAACAATATGTGAAGTCGCTAGCTAGATGGCTATTGAAAGAAGGGCATGACGTAAAGTTTTTAGTCGGTCAAAGCTCGGATAAAAGTGAATTTGGAAAAAGAGTGATTAGCCTAAGTACTAACATAAGAGTCAGCGGCAACTCTAACATTTTATCAATGCCTGTCTGGCCCAACATAGAAAAAATCAAGAAAAGTTTAGATGAAGAAAAGTTTGACGTTCTTCACGTTCAAGCACCTTACTCTCCGCTGATGTCGGAGATAATATTAAATTTAGCGAACACTCCGAAAGTTGCTACATTTCATGTATTCTCTACTAACCCTGTTTATTGTTACGGTTCCAAAATTCTGGCTTTTTTTCAAAAAAAATCATTATCTTCCATTAGATTTATTTCAGTTTCCGTTGCTTCCAAAACTTTTGCCAAAAAATTTTTCGGAGTGGATTCAATAGTCATACCACCCGCCATCAATTTGAAAAAAAATGATGGGAAAATGATGGGAAAATATCTGGATGGGAAAATCAATATTTTATTTTTTGGTAGATTAGTAAAGAGAAAGGGCGTGATATATCTACTTCGTGCATACAAAAAACTCATCAACCGCATAGGTAAAAATTCTCTGCGTATAATCATTGCTGGAGAGGGTAAAGAGAAAATATGGTTAAAAATTTATGCCAGAATTTTTAACTTGCCAAATGTTGAGTTTACGGGTTACATAGAAGAGAAGGACAAAGCAGCATACTACAACACCTCTAACATATGTGTATTTCCGGCAACACACGGCGAAAGCTTTGGCATCGTGCTTCTGGAGGCGATGGCTTGCGGCAAGCCTGTTGTGGCTTTTGCCAATAACGGATACAAAGAGGTGCTAACAGGCGAAGGTGCTGAATTCCTGGCAGAACCGAAGAATGTTGACGAGCTTGCGGAAAAGTTAGAAATATTAATAAAAGATAAGAAATTAAGAGAGAGAATGGGGAAGTGGGGATTGGAAGAAGTGAAGAAATATGATTTATCTATTATGGGTAAACAAATACTAAATTTTTATAAAAAGGTCTTAAAGAGTTGATCAAATGAGAATAGCATTAGTAACTGCTCATCCCATAAACCTGCCAGGCGGCGTACAGGAACATGTCAAAGGTTTGTATAATTATCTGAAAAAAAACGGACATTATGTAAAAATAATTTCACCTAATCCAGGCAAAGAAAAGAGTCACGAAGACATAATATATCTCGGCTATTCCATACCTGTTTCATCTAATGATAGCAGTGCCAACATGAGTTACTGCTTCGATCAAAAAAATATCAGGAAATTATTAGAAAAAGATAAATTTGAAATTATACACCTGCATAATCCTGCATTGTTTGTAGGCTTGCAAATGTTGGATATGTCCACTTCAAAAAATATAATTACAATCCACACTCTTCCGGAAGGAAGCTATTTGTTCAAATCTTTCTCCAATTTCTTCGATATTCTGTTCAAAGACAAAATACTAAAAATGGATGGCGTTATTGCGGTATCAAAACCTATCTTAAATTATTTTCC
This sequence comes from uncultured archaeon, assembly GCA_964373165.1. Lineage (GTDB taxonomy): Archaea > Aenigmatarchaeota > Aenigmatarchaeia > CG10238-14 > CG10238-14 > JAGVVZ01. Next base: position 3,865 of record CAYJTF010000023.1, on the reverse strand, counting down.
TAAAAAATTAAATTGTCGGATTGAAGTTATACCAAATGGGATCAACACTGAAAGATTTAATCCTAATGTTAAAAAAATAGAAAAATTCGATAATAAAAAAATAAACATACTTTTTTTAGGAAGATTAGATAAGAGAAAGGGGACAATATATTTAATCAAAGCCTTTGAAAAAATAAGGAAGGAATTCGATAATATCAGACTAATAATTGTTGGTGACGGTCCGCAAATGAAAAAATGTAAATCTTATGTTAAAAAAAATAAAATTCTTGATGTGAATTTTGAAGGTAATATTTCAAATGAGAATCTGCCTTCGTATTATTGCACTGCTGATATATTCTGTTCACCGGCAACACACGGCGAAAGCTTTGGCATCGTGCTTCTGGAGGCGATGGCTTGCGGCAAGCCTGTTGTGGCTTTTGCCAATAACGGATACAAAGAGGTGCTAACAGGCGAAGGTGCTGAATTCCTGGCAGAACCGAAGAATGTTGACGAGCTTGCGGAAAAGTTAGAAATATTAATAAAAGATAAGAAATTAAGAGAGAGAATGGGGAAGTGGGGATTGGAAGAAGTGAAGAAATATGACTGGGATGTTGTGGGGAAAGAGGTAGTGGAGTTTTATGAAAAGGTTTTGAAGGGAAAATAAATGAATGAGTTTCTAATAAAACTTGCAAAAATAATATTTACCATACACATCGTATGGGCACTATTCATAATATACGGCATTTTTTTCAGACTTCCCTCTCTGCTATTAAATCCTCATCTTATTATGTCTGCGCTCGCAATGATAGCACCCATTATAAATGAGTGTCCTCTTACAACTCTAGAAAGATTTATTAGAAAGAAGGCTGGGCAAAAACTAGTGAGAGACAGAGGTTCGCTATTCTTGGGAATATTGGAAGACAAAACAGGCATCAAACTACCTCAGGTTTCAATCAGAATTTTCGGTTTCTTCTTAGCATTATTCGGTATGCTTGTACACTACAAGAGATTTTTCTGAGTAAATTTAAAAACACTGAAACCAAAATATCTTGACATGAATAAATTTAATGTGATTTATTTTTTCAGCAACAATTCAGGAGCCTGCCAAATACAAAATGAGTTGGTATCCAATTTAGAAAGAAATTTCAAAGAGGTAAATTTCAAAAGGATTGACGTAGATGCCGATAATGCCACAAAAATCAAGTATCAGATCAATGAAATACCTAGCATAGTTCTTGAAAATGACGGCAAGGTAAAAGAAAAATTCTCTGGGTTGACTCAGGAGTTGTTTTTAAAAAGAGCTATTGAAAGAAATTTGAATGGAAAATAATTATTGTCTTAAACACACTTCTCTAAAAGCTCCATCTGTAAAATGAACAGTGTATGTGCCGTTAGCGTTTCTTTGGACATGATCAAAACCAGCACCACAATTCAGAGCTATTCTGTAACCTAATCTATAAGCAGGATGGGTATCACCTACCCAATTTTCAGTTCCTGGATAATCGACAGGCAAAGTCAAACCACAACCACTCCAACTGGATCTTGGTGAAAATGACGTAGGTCCTACACTTCTAACCGGTTCTTTCCCATATTGTGGTATATAAGGTTTTACAACTAACTCATAAAGCGCGTATACTACACCAGCTGATCCTGCAAGTACCAATAAACTTAAATCCATAACAACACTTTTACTACTTTATAGAAATTACAAATATATAAACATTGTCATTCTCTAGAAAATAGAATAATCGCTAGTCAATAACTCTAAATTTCTAGGTTTCAATCTATTTAATAATGAAAAAAATGCAATTCCTCAATTATGAAAGGTTTACTCCTAGATTATACCAAGAGCTCATAGCCGCTACGGCTGTAAAAAGGAATACGCTTTGCATACTTCCAACTGGATTGGGAAAAACTTTCATAGCCATCCTAGTATCTGCTTACAAACTGGAAGAATCGACCGACAGTAAAATTCTAATGATAGCGCCAACACGCCCACTAGTCAATCAGCATCTAGAAACGTTCAAAAAGAGCATGTATTTAGATGAGTCGAAACTTATCGGACTGACAGGTAAAATTCATAGAAATGACAGAAAAGTTCTTTACGAAAAAGGTCAGGTATTTTTTACGACTCCGCAAATAGTTAGGAATGATTTTGACAATAAGATTTTAAATCTTGAAAATTTCAATTTGCTTGTAGTTGATGAATGTGTTACAGGCGACACAAAAATAAAACTATGGAATGGTGCTTGTAAAGAAATTAAAGAAATAGTAGATGAATTTGAAAGAATGAGTGATGTTTGGGTACTGAGTTATAACATAGATACAAAATCAATAGAACCTAGAAAAGTCATCAAAGTATATAAAATCCCAAAAAAAGAAAAAATCATAGAAATAACCTGCAATAATAACAAGAAATTAAGCGTAACGGAAGATCATTTAGTTTTAGTTTCTAGAAATAGAAAAGAACAGTGGGTAAAGGCCGGAGAATTGAAAACTAGTGATTTAGTAAGTTATTATGGAAGTAAAATAGACCAAATTAAAGATGAAAATTCTAAAATTATTTCAGAAAATGATATAACGAAGACGTACAATAAAAAACAAAGGTTTTTAACAAATCTATATAAAGAATCTATTAAATTAAAGAAAGGTTTTAATTATGGAAGTTTTAAAATATCAAAAATTTTGAAGTATAAAGAAGGTGTTATAAGAAATTATATAAATTCGCCCCATCGGAAACCGGTACCCATTAAAACTATTGAAAAATTAAAAGAAAGGGGGCTCTTGCCATTGAGTTTTTCCAACCCAAGACTGGTTTTTATTGCTAGAATTCTGGGCCATTTATATGGCGACGGATATTTGAGAATGGAAAATGGGGAACCAAAAATATTAGGATTTTCCGGAAAAATAGATGATTTAAAACTCATTCAAAATGATCTAAATTACTTAAAAATTTCCCATTCTTTAATTTATTCAAGAAAAACATCGTCAGAAATAGTGAATAACCATGGAAAAAAGTTTGTAATAAAAGGTCAAACAAACAGTTTTACATCAACCGATTCTGGATTAGTTAGATTAATGTTTGCGTTAGGAGCACCTGCTGGAAAAAAAACGAACAAGGAGTTCTGCATACCTAACTGGTTATTAAAGGCTCCTCTTGTTATAAAAAGTGAATTTTTATCTTCATTAATGGGATCTGAAGGTTATGTGCCACAAAATATAAAAAATTCCAGGTATTTTTATGTCTGTCGCTTAACATTTAATAAAACTGAGAATTTAAAAGAAAATGGAATAAAATATGCAGAACAACTAGTAAAACTTTTTATGGATTGCGATATTAAAACCAATGTCAAAATAAAAGAAGGTAATATTAGGAAAGACGGAACTAGAACTATTAGGTTCGAGGTGTCTATCTTAAACTCAACTCAAAATCTAATAAATTTTTTAAAAAATGTTGGATTTAGGTATGCAAGAAAAAGGAGGGAGGGAGGAAAGATTTTACTTGGTTATCTGGAAGAGAAAATAGAAAAGTTAAATGAGAGGGAAAGAGATTATTTGAAAGCTATGAATCTTTATGAAAGAGGATTTAGTGTAAAAAAAATATCTAAAAAAATGAAAATTCATGAAGGTACTTTATGGTCGTGGATAAGTGGAAATAGAAAGCCAAAACATACTTCCCCGTTTTTCCCAACTTTTAATGCCTGGAAAGAGGATTGTATATACTATTCACCGCTCAAATGGAGAAAAATAAAAAAAATCAGACAAAAGAAAAACGTAAAATATGTTTATGATTTAACTGTAGAAAAAAATCACAACTTTATTGCTAATGATTTTGTTGTTCATAACTGCCACCGTTCTGTTAAACAATATGCCTATACAGAAGTGG
>CAYJTF010000022.1:12504-14643 GCA_964373165.1 uncultured archaeon | reverse complement strand
ATATTTCTTAATAGCTTCTTGCACATGCCCCCTTTCTCCTTTCCATAATGAGGAAGGCCGTGATAATGTAATTATGCAGTGAAAGTTTTTGTGTTTTTTCGCCAACTCTTCAAGCTCTTTTTTGTATATTATTTCCTCTTCATTCCTAACACCAAAGAATAACCACACGTCATAACTTAAATTCATATCAAGCAATGCTTCTATCATGGGCCTGAATGGAGATATACCAGATCCTGTAGCAACAAATATAACATCACTGTCAATAGGTTCATGTAAATTGAAATGGCCATTTGGACCAAATACCATTAATTCTGTTCCGGGCTTTATGTCACATAGAAAATTAGATGCGTATCCATCCTGAACTCTTTTTATACAGAGTTCAATATACTTCTTTTCTTTTTGGGAACTTGAAATGGAGTATGGTTTTACTATTTTGTTATTGTTTTTATCTACAAAAACAGAAATGAATTGACCTGCTTTAAATTCAAATTCATCACCTTCATTAAACTTTAATCGAATTAAATTAACTGTCGGGGTTACGGCAATATTCTCAAGCACTTTCACTAGATATCTTCTCATTGTAACACCAAATAGAATTAATCTAGGGATGTTATACTTTTAATATTTATGCAATAATAGTCTAAAACTAATGGTTATCATCGTAAATGTTCAGAAAAAAACAAAAAAAATAAATAATTTATTAAGTTAGTCTTATCTTCTAGCTTTCTTCTTCTTAGCTGCTGCTCTAGCTGCCAATTTTTTCACCTTATCTCTTTTATAAGAATAGTAAACAATACTATCCTGATACTCTATATTATGGGAATTTTTTTATATAAAATTATCATAAATTTATTGAAAATTGTTACGAGAATCTAAATGTTCATTTGTTGGCTAATTTCTTGAGTCGTATAAACAGAATTTGATAATGCGTGAGTAAAAGCCAAATACCATATTCTTTCTCTCTGTTTTCTATCATCTATGACAGAAGCCCGGCCTTCATAAAATCCTGTGTCATTATCAACAACAAAAGTTTGATATGTTTTTCTTTCCCATGACTCTAATGCGGCCTGACTTCTTCCTTTAAAAACTCTAGCATAATTTGCAATTGCAGCGTATAGAAATATCCTGTCATCTTCTTCTTTACAGCCACTAACTCTTGGTATTACACTTTCTTTAACCATTTGCGACAGTGATATACCGGGTAATCCGTAATGAATCTTCCAGTCTCTACCATTGAGTTTTTGTCTGCCACTAGATCTACCATACATAAGATGTGTACAACTAGCTCTAGGATCAAAAACTAAATGAGATTGGTAGCCTCTTTCTTTTAATCTTAAAGCTGCCTCGGCTTCTGTTGCATGATCAGATACGGGGAATGTTGGAAATCCGCCTATATCATCTATCACATTTTTATCTGTTATGAACGTTCCTCCAAAATTAGTAACAGGAACTGGAACGAGCACGCCGTTTTCAAATCTAGAAGCTCTGGAACCATTTAGATAAACCAAAGGAAAGGCGTAACCAGCGGAAGTTCTTCTGCCAGTGTCCAAATCTAAAACTCCTATATCTTTCATTTCAACTTGTTCTGGTAATGTAGATCTTTTATAATTCGGAACTACTATGACGCCCAATTTTCCATTATAAGACCTCTTCCAAGCATACATCATTATTCCAACTAAACTGGGTGAACAAACTACATCATCATCTAAAAACAATAACGTGTTATAGGATGAGACAGATAAACCAATATTTCTGCTTGTAGAAAAATTTCTTCTACAATTATTTCTATGATAAACAATAGGCAAATCTTGATTTAGTCCAACAACTTCCTCTGTAAAATCATTTGAAGCATCATCAACTACAACAATCTCATACTCACCGGTTTTTTGTTGCCATCTTATGGAATCTAAAAACCATTGAAGTGGATTCAATTCTTTATCCGTCATCGGATTATATGGACATCTATTATGTGTAGGCACTATAATTGATACTGGATCATCGGTCTCCGGCAATATCAGATTTCTAAGAGTATTAATATCTGGAAATAAATCTGGGTATAAATCTGCTATAAAATTTTTCATTATAATCATTTCTCATTGGTACCAAAACTAGTACAAATATAAACACCAAAACTATTTA
>CAYJTF010000022.1:0-12494 GCA_964373165.1 uncultured archaeon | reverse complement strand
TAGGTACCAGATAAAAGAAGTAGGAGGACTATATGTCCACACGAATAATTGATATATTAATTAAAAATAATGCCGTCAATCAAGTCTTGAAAACAATTTTTAAGGAGAAAAGTCAGGGGAAGCCGGGGGTTACTATATCAGAACTCTCAGAAAAAACTGGTATTGAGAGACACAGACTCGCTGGGATTTTAGAGGTTCTTGTTGTTTTAGGTATATTAGTTGTCTTTGAAATGGGCATGATGAAATTGATAGCACCAACTGAAACACTGTTAAAGGCGAAAAGTATCCTTAGCACCTTGAAATAGGAATATATTTTATTTTTTATCTTGACTTAATCTTGTTTAGCTTTAAAACTCTCTTGATAATATCAAACTTCCATATAAGATAAATTATTATTCCAACAACAATAATCGTGATCCAATTGAATCCGTTTGCTTTGGGTTTATCCCAAACTATTACTTCATCTTTGGTATATTGTATGTTATCGGGTCCTTTATAGCTTAGCTTCAATATCGCAGATTCTGTCTGCGGGATTTTAAATTTAAATGATGCACTCTTGTCTATTTTAATTTTGGTGACATAATCTACATCAAATGTTTTGTTGTTGATAATCAATTCGCTTTTAATAGCATCTGCTTCTGCTGTTCCGAGATTGTTAATTTCTATAGTTAACTTTTGTTCCTCCATATCTGTCTCTGTTTTTAAAATATACAGATCGGGTTTGCCGTTAATCAAAACACCGACATCAAATTTATCAGATATGGCATTGCCTGATTCATCTTCATAAGTGATATTAATAATTCCAGGATAAACACCGTATTCGGCATCTGAGCTGGCATGAAGGTTGAATTCTATAAATTTATTTTCGTTTGGATCAACGTCTCCTATATAAACTATTCCGCCCGACAATACGGGAGATATTTCTTGTGATGACGATTTAAACGTGGCCACTGTTCTTTTGGCTCTACCAGTTCCTAAATTCTGTATAGTTGCTTTTATATTCTCAGTTTCACCTGGATTGAACTCATCGCTTTTAACTGAAATGAGTTTGAAATCAGGCAATCCCTGAACTCTTATATTAATATTTTTCGTTAGATTGATTGTTGTATCATAACTAATTCTCAAAGGTATTTGGTAGACTGCGGAAACTGCCGAGCTGTTGACAAACAAATTATACTCAATTATTTTTGTTTTGCCGGATTGCAGTTCGTTAATTTTTTCTGTAGAACTTTCTAGTAAGACAAACTGCTCCGGGGGAAGAAGTTTGACACTAATATCTTTTGCGACTTTATTGCCATTGTTTGATAATGATAATGACAAAACCAAATTCTTGCCTGGTTCCACCGGATATGGATCTGTAAACGAAGTTTCGATATTAAGCAATGCGAAATCTTCCGCCAAAGCTATAGGAATAAGCAAAGCCACTACAAATAATATCATTATTTTATTTCTCATGATTGTCCACCTTGCCGTCTTTCATATATACTCTCTTGCTTGCAAATTTTGCAATTGAAGTGTCATGCGTAACAACCACAATTGTATATCCTTTAAGATTTAAATCCTTTAATAGCTTTACGATTTCTTGGCTTGTCTTGGAATCTAGATTTCCCGTTGGCTCGTCTGCTAATATTATTTTAGGATCGTTTGCGAGTGATCTGGCTATGGCAACTCTTTGTTGTTGACCGCCGCTTAATTGGTTTGGAAAGTGATCTTGTCTATTCTCCAAATTTACGATTTTCAACAATTCTAATGCTCTGCTTGACGATTTTGTCTTGTCTTTTCCAGATAACTGAATAGGCATTTCAACATTCTCGATAGCCGTCAATAACGGGATTAGATTAAACTGTTGAAAAACAAATCCTATTTTTTCTCTTCTTATTTCGGTTTTTTCATCGTCAGATAATTCAGAAACATCAATATCATCTATTATCACTTTACCTGAAGTCGGTTTATCAAGAACGCCCAGCATATGCAATAATGTGCTTTTCCCACTTCCAGAAGGCCCTGCTATTGCAACAAAATCTCCTTTTTTTATTTTAATACTAACTCTATCCAATGCTATAACTTCATTACTCATTCCTTCATTGTATACTTTCAACAGGTTTTCAGTTCTAATCACTTCATTCATATCTCAACGCCTCTATTGGACTTAAATCTGCAGCTTTTTTAGACGGATACAATCCCCCTATCACTCCTAAACTAGTGGCAAAAATCAAAGAGTATATGATTAGATTAGGTGTTATAATTGCAATAGCCGTGCCTTGACTAACGGTCTTCATTAAAAAGGTTGATACAAACCCGACCATGACTCCGAAAATTCCACCGACCAAACTAATCAAAGATGATTCGATCAAGATTAATTTCATGACAAATTTGTTTGTCGCCCCCAGTGCTTTCAATATTCCTATTTCTTGTCTCCTCTCAAGAACTGACATTATCATCGTGTTCATAACACCTAATCCACCAACTATTGCTGATATGGCAGCTATGCCAACTGTGAAAAACCGAACGTTATTTATTATGCCAGAAGCTTGCTTTGCTATGTCTGCCGTTGTCCTAGCAGACAGATCAGTAAACTCTTCGTTTATTGTCTCTGCTATTGAATCCATTTTTGAAACATCATCAGGAATTACGTAAACAGCTCTATAAGTGTCAAAATCATATACATCGTTCATCGTATCCAAAGGTAAAAAGACAATGTCATCTGTATCACTTTCAGTTTTTTCTAAAATACCCACCACTTCAAACTCTTCATCCTCTAATTCGATAAAGTCACTTAGGGTGATATGTCTAGTCTCTGCATAATTAAAGCCTATCACAGCTACAAACTCATCTGATGGTTCTAATCTTCTCCCAGATTCAAGATCAACATCCTTCCCTTCAAAATATTCGCTCTTATCAGGATCAAAACCGTAAACAATATATTCAGGACCATGAAACGGTATGATCGGACCTGTAGCCAAATTAAATGGCACTACATCCTTTACTCCTGATACATCTAAAAGCTCATTAGCTTCATCTTGTGTTATCTCGGATCCGAGATAGCCAACAAAGAACGTGCTGGCATCTTTTGAAGTTACAGTAATAAATCCACTCAGAAATTCTAGGTCGCTGTTAATTGTTTGAGTCAAACCTTCCGAAATAGAGCCAAGAGTTATAATAGCTGCTATACCTATAGTTATCCCTATTATCGTCAGTATTGTCCTTGTTTTCTGCCTCAGAATATTTTTTAGTGCTAGATCTAACATAATCAATCGGTTGTTTATCAGGAATTAAAAATAAAAAGCTAACTGATACCAGGTCAACGATCCTAAAAATGCTAAACCGCAAATAAAATAAATTTCTCCTTTATAGAAAAGAGAAATTATATTAAAGTATGAAATCTTAATTATTTTTTGATGCCTAATAAAAATCATTATCCTTTAAGAAAAATAGTTGAAATAAATCCGGAAACTGACTTTAGAGTGAAAATTATGGGTATTGTAGTTGATAAAAAGGACGATACAATTGTCGTGGACGACGGCACAGACAAAGTAAAGGTGTTTGTTGATTTACCATCTATTTTAGATAAGGTAAACGTTAACCATTTAGTTGCTGTTTTTGGAGCAACAATACCAACAGATTTGGGAATAGATATTAAAGCGAATGTAATTCAAAATCTTACTGGCTTGGATATAAATCTTTATAAAAAAGTAGAAGAATTGTATAACAAGTGGGGTGTTAATTGATGTTCAAAGCAACAATATCTGATGCGAATTTATTAAAAGATTCTATATCAACAATCGGTGAACTTATCGATGAAGGTATCTTTAAAGTAAATAAAAATGGATTGAGTTTGGTTGCGGCTGATAGGGCTATGGTAGCTGTTGTGGAATTCAAACTTCCTCCAACTGCTTTCGAACAATTCGAGGTTCAAGATGAAAAGCTAATTCCTGTGAATGTCACAAATTTTGTATCTATTCTGAAAAGGGCCACAGGTGACGACAAGATTTCAATGGAACTCAAGGATAACAAACTGGATATTGTTATGAAGGGATCTTCAACTAGAAAATTCACTGTCCCTTTACTAGACATATCACAAGATGAAATCCCACCCATAGATCAACTAGATTTTAAAGTGAAAGCTAAATTAAAGGCGGACGTCTTAAAGAATGGGATTGATGATGCAGAAGTCGTGTCTGATTCTGTAGTTTTTGAAGCGAATAAAGAACTGTTTAACATCAAAGCTTCTGGCGATGTGAGTTCGACAGAATTAACACTAAAAAAGGATGAAGAGTCGCTGCTGGACTTACAAACAAAGGAGAGTGCCAGGGCAAGATATCCAATTGACTATCTGAAAAAAATGATGAAAGCATCTAAGCTTGCAGATGAAGTAACAGCTATGTGGTCGAAGGATTATCCGATGAAATTAAGCTTCAAAGATTTAGATAAGGTAGAAATTAATTTCATTTTAGCACCGAGAGTGCAGGAAGAATAAATTTATTGCATTTAATCGATAGATATCAATGGAAGTAAAAGAAATACAGGCAAAATCAATTCTTACTTTATCCAAGCTACCTGATACAGATTACGTGATCAATCCTTATGTTGGCTGCAGGTTCGGTTGCACATATTGCTATGCAAGCTTCATGGGGAGATTTGTTGGCAAGCAGGTCAATGATTGGGGGGAATATGTATATGTGAAAATTAATGCGCCCGAACTTCTTAGAAATGAACTTAGAAAACTGAAAAATAAGGGGAGAAACAAAAGTGTCTTATTTAGTTCTGTTACAGATCCTTATCAGGGCCTCGAAGCAAAATACAAAATAACAAGGAAATGTTTAGAGGTTTTACTAGATTATGAATTTGAAGGAACTGTTAGCATCTTGACTAAATCCAATTTGGTATTAAGAGATGTCGATCTACTGGGTAAATTCAAACATGCCGAGATCGGCATGACCATAACTACAACTAATGATAACATATCGAGATATTTCGAAAAATTTGCACCCGCAGCAAGTGTAAGACTGGAAACTCTCCAGAAATTAAATCAAACTGGATTAAAAACGTATGTTTTTGTTGGTCCCCTATTGCCGCATTTCGTAGCCAAAAAAGAAGAGTTAGATAGTTTATTCAAAGCTATAGCGAAAACAGGTAATAAAGAAATTTATGTTGAGCATATCAACTTAAGCAAATATATTTTAGAGCGCTTAAAAAAGGAATTGAAAGCCTTGGATATTTCTGCTTTAAAGCAATTTTACTATTCTAAAAATAAACCATATCGTGACGAGCTAGATAAAATTATAATAGAGTTGATTAGAAAGCATAAATTGAAACTTCGAATGGGATCAACAATATATCACGATGAATTGAAGAATTAATATCTTCGTTGACCTACAAAAGGAACTTGCTGTTTCTCTGGGAAAGCACCTAGAACCTCATCTTTTAACTTCAGCCATTGCTTTTCATTTAATCTCAGCATTCTTCTTACTTGACTTCTTACTCTTTCTGTTCTACGATTAAACGGATAATACGTATCAAATTCACCTAACTGTTCAACAACTCTTCTAAATTCTCCGTCTCGTCTTCCGTATTCAATAAATCCTATACAATCTGAACCGAAAAACGCGCTTTGAAACCAACCACCCGGAGCAACTAATCTCAATAAATTGCGAGCTAGTTTTTCTCTGTCAGCCCACGCATGAGTATCAGACAAATAAGCCACGTGATATTTTTCTTCAGTTGCAGGCGATAGATCTTCTATTTTATTACAGTAAAAATGGAAAACTCCTCTCATTACTGTGTCTCTTAAAGATCTGTACCACGGTTCATATTCTAGAAAGAAATGTTTTAAATTGTATGGAGTTAAAAATTCTTGTGAAAATCTATCTTTATCTCTTGCATCTTTTCTACACACAAAAAATTTTGCTACTTCTCTAACATCTATGTCATACGTTCCTGAATATCTAAAAAGTTCGGGAAAAAATATCATTGCGTGATCCAAATCTCTCACAACGTCGTCAATATTTGCATCTAACAAACGTTCAAGAAATTTTTGAGGGGTTCTACATCTACAAACATTTGCTAGTTTATATGCAACATATAGATTTTGACCTGGTTTAAAATCAACAAAATCAACTCTCCCAACTCTTCCATATAGCGATGCTACCCAATCTAAAATTTGACCAGAAGCTGTTATAGCAAGTGCTCTTGGAGATTCAATGCCTTGATTAGCAAGATCTGCTAGCGTTGGAAGTATTACAAGAGGATAAACATCTTTTTCTGTTGTCCAAAGAAAATTAACTGGTTTTTTATATCTTTCCTCTGGTGTTGTTGGTTCACTCTTATAAGACATGAATTATGAATGAACTCAAAGAATAAATCCATAACCAAGACATAACATCTTTATCCAAAAAATGATAATATAATTATGAATCGGGAAGAATGGGGCAGTAGACTGGGATTCATTGCTGCAGCTCTCGGCTCGTCTATAGGTATAGGGAATATATGGAGATTCCCTTACGTTCTAAGTTTAAATGGCGGCGGAGCATTTTTAATACCTTATATAATTGCTGTAGCATTTTTTGGAATTCCTTTATTGCTTATAGAACTGTCAACAGGCAGAAGATTTGGAAAATCGATGGTAACGGCTTTCAAAAAAATAAATCCGAGAATGAAAATACTAGGATGGATACCTACTATAACCATATTCTTCATTTTAAGTTATTATATAGTTGTTGTCGGATGGACGTTAACTTACTTCATCAATGCTTCTTTAGGAGAATTTTTAGAATTTCGAGATTTTTCTTCTAGTCATTTACCGTTATTAGCGACAATCGTTAGTTTGACACTTGTGTTGCTAGTATGCAAGAATAGCATAAAAGATGGAGTAGAAAAAGTATCAAAAATCATATTGCCTGTTCTTTTCATATTACTACTTCTTCTGATAGTCAAAACACTGTCTTTTCCAAGATCATTAGAGGGAATAAAAAGTTATTTCACTCCAGACTATTCGAAGATTTTTGATTTAAAAGTGTGGTTATATGCTTTCGGACAGGCGTTGTTTTCAATTGGTGTTGGTTATGGAATAATGATCACATACGGAAGTTATCTTAATAAAAAAGAGGACATACCACATCTCACAAATCTAATAGCATTCTCTGATACGCTCATAGCATTAATAGGAGGACTAATAATATTTTCTACTATCTATTCATTCAACCTCCCCATATCTGAGGGGCCTCATCTTGCCTTTGTTGTCTTGGTAAAAGTTTTTGAAGAAATACGTTTTGGTTTCGTCCTAGGATCAATATTTTTTGCTCTTTTATTTTTGGCTGGAATTACATCCGCAATATCCATGATGGAAACTTTAGTTTCAAATTTAGTTGATGAATATAATTTTAAAAAAGAAAAGGCTAGCTTATTAATATTTTTCTTAATATTGCCAATAAGTGTTTTAGTTTCTTTAACATACACCAATTTAATAAAAATCAATTTGTTAGAAATAATGGATTTATATTTTGGAACATTATTAACATTGTTATCAGGAGCTATAGTGGCATATATCATAGGGTGGTACTGGAATCCTAAATCATTGTTGACTGAAATGAATATAAGATTCGAGCTCGGCTTGAAAAAAATAGGATATTACATCGATCACTTTGTAGAGTATATCATAGTGATTAATCTGGTAAAATATGTGATACCTTTCACTTTGTTGCTAATTTTTGTTTTGAAAGTTGTTGGAGTGATTTGATTATTTTAAAGAATATCCTCCATCCACGACTAGCACCTCTCCTGTAATATAACTCGCATCATCTGATGCTAAGAATAAAATAGCGGCAGCTATCTCTTCTGGTTCTGCAATCCTTTTAAGGGGGGTTTGCTGTCTGAAATATCCTATCAATTCTTCTCCAGCACCTTTAGTCATATCTGTATTAACATTACTGGGAGCAACAGCATTAACTCTAATTTCTGGTGATAGTTCTTTAGCAAAAGATTTTGTCATTGTCATCAGTCCGCCTTTAGCAGAAGTATACGCAAGTACAGGAGCTGCACCCAAGAATCCGTACACAGATACAATATTAATTATCGAGCCTTTACCTTGTTTTTTCATTATAGAAGCTACCTCTCTAGTCATTAACCATGCACTAGTCAGATTAACATCTATTGTCTTTTTCCACGTATCCATATCAGATTTCCAATCACTTGGCCTAATAATTTCACCTGCGTTATTGACTAAGATATCAATCTTCCCAAATTTATCTATAGTTTCTTTAACTAATTTTTTTGCATCTTCTTCTCGAGATACATCAGCCCGAACCATAATACAATTGTCTTTGCCTATTTGTTTAGAAACATTCTCAGCATCTTCTTTTCTGGATTTATAGTTTACAACTACTTTACACCCTTCTTTAGCAAATAATAAAGCTGTTGCTCTTCCAATACCTCTACTAGAACCGGTAATGATAGCGACTTTGTTTTCTAGCCTCATACTAGAATTATCAAATATAAAGAATATATGATTAATACATAACATCAAGCAGAAATATTTTGTCCGAACATTTTTTGGAACTGATGAGAAAATGGTAAAGGAATAAATTCAGGCAATTTTGTGTGCTCCTTTTTAAAGGTTAAAAATAACCATTTATGAACTGTTATATCAAAAGCTGCAGAAATGTCCCATAGCGGAGGTATGACTAAAACTACATTTTTTCCTACTCGTTTAAGTTCTTTATAGAATTGTATCGGATCGTCAACATGCTCAATCGTGTGGGAGCACAAAACATAATTGAACTGTTTATTTTTGAACGGGAGTTTGTATATATTCCTAATTAAAGTGAAATTAGGAAGGTTTTTATGCTTCTTAATATCTGCGTTAATTCCACCTCCATTTGTTTTCCCACAACAAATGTTAAGATCCCATTTTCTGCTTTTCAATATTTTATTTTTCAGAATTTTGTAACTCAAAATATGAGCGAAAATCAAATAAAACACGAGACCTAGAAAATAAGCTAAAAATGGCATTATAAAACACTTTTCTAGATTATATTCACATGCGATTTTCTCATTTCATCAATAAAAAGTCTGTGTGTGGGTTGCATTATATTTGTTTTGAATTCGTTCTCCAACGAGGATATCATCTCAAAACCTTGAGCGTTCAATATCATGTCAATCATTTTCCTTCCAGATTTTTTAACAACATCTACATCAGGAGAGTGTGTCTTTCCATATCTTGCCTCAACTAAAGCAATAATCTTGTCTATGTTACTGGCAACTATGGCCTTATATCCCTCCAAAAATTTTATTTGCGATCTAGACAATTCTTTTCTAAATTCATTTATTCTATTAACTAAATTTCTGTCATCCCCTTTGATGAGTTGTCCATCGCAGTAATTCAATAAAAACTTCCTAGTGTCAAAAAGTTCAAGCGTGCTGACGCATAGGCCAATTGGCTTAATATCATGCATAGTTATAGTCATACCTACCACTAATATATTTGATGTTTTAAAAATATTAAAGTGTAGAGTGACTGGTATGGTAATAAGACAACCCATTGTGTCGGTCCTCGGACATTAGTTGATGCTGAAACTAACCGAAAATGTCGACCATGGGAAAACGAGTTTATTGGATTCAATTAGAGGTAGTGCTGTAAACCTCAGTGAACTTGGGAAAATAACGCAGCATATAGGAGCAAGCTTTGTACCCATAGAAAACGTCAAAAAAATATGCGGCAACTTACTAGAAAAATTCAACATTGACATAACTATTCCAGGTTTGTTGTTTGTAGATACGCCAGGACATGAAGCATTCACTACACTAAGAAGAAGAGGTGGATCTGTGGCTGACCTTGCAATCCTTGTAATAGACATTAATGAGGGATTTCAACCACAAACAAATGAAAGCCTTAATTATCTAAAGCAGTTTAAAACGCCCTTCGTAGTAGCTGCAACTAAAGTCGACTTAATTCACGGATGGCATCAGAACAAAACGCCATGCTTTTTGGAAAGCTTTCAGAAACAAAGTCCGAAGATACAAGATGAAGCTGAAAAACAATTATATAATGTCGTATCTCAACTTGCAGAAAGAGAATTTGAATCAGAAAGATTCGATAGAATTTCAGATTTTAAGAAGCAAGTCGCTATCGTGCCATGTTCAGGAAGAACTGGAGAAGGTATTGCAGAATTACTTATGACTTTAGCTGGATTAGCACAAAGATTTTTAAAGGATAGATTGACATTGTCAAAAGACGGAAGAGGCACGGTTCTCGAAGTCAAGGAAGTAAAAGGATTGGGAACAACAATTGACGTTATTGTCTATGATGGGAGTGTAGAAGTCGGTAATTATATTGTGATTGGCGGACAAAAACCCCTGATAACCAAAATCAAGGCCTTACTCCGACCACCGGCATTAAAAGAATTAAGAATAGAGAAGAAGTTTGACAGTGTAAAAGAAGTTCATGCTGCAGCGGGAATAAAGATTTCTGCTCCGGATTTAGAAAATGTGATTGCAGGGAGTCCCATAATTTTCGTTTCCTCTGAAAAAGACTTAGAAAGAGCTAAAGAAATGGTTCAAAAAGAAGTACAAATTGTCGATTTCAAGAAAGATGTCGACGGTGTTATTGCTAAAGCTGACACGCTAGGAAGTTTGGAAGCTCTAATAAAAATTTTAAATGATAATGAAATACCAATTAAAAAGGCGGAGATTGGAAATGTCAACAAACAAGATGTTATAGAACTTACGACTGGCAACAGCGAAATCAGAAAAACTATTTTGTGTTTTAATGTTGATTTGCAACCCGAAGCAGAAATTTTAGTAAGAGAAGGCAGAATACCAATATTCAAAAGTAATATCATATATCGGATAATCGAAGACTACAAAAAATGGGTTTATGATAAAACAGAAAGAGAAAAATCAGAGAAATTAGAATCTGTTATTAGACCATGCAGAGTAAGGATAATTCCCGGATTTGTTTTCAGAAAACATAAACCGGCTATTTTTGGCGTAGAGATCACTGAAGGTGTTTTGAAAGTTGGAACACCGATGAGTTTAGAGAATGGAAAAGATGTTGGAAAAGTTAAACAAATACAAAAAGATGGCAAGAATGTAGATATGATTAGAACTGGAGATAAAGCTGCCATATCCATAGACGAACCAACCATTGGAAGACAAATAAATGAAGGTGACATACTAATTTCAGTTATGACATCACATAATTTGAACTTGATAAAAGAGATATGGGATAAATTACAGGATGATGAAAAATCACTACTTGCTAAATGGAAAGTGATTTGATAGTGAAATTTATCTACATGCAGAATTTTCAAAAAAATCTCAGAGAACAATCACTAATAGAACCTTAAACTGTTATGAATTATTCTTTCAAATCTCTAATAATATTTTCTATCCTTTTAATATGAATCTCTGCAATATTCTTCAAATCTTTGTCAAATGCCAGTTTAGTAAGATCTAATTCTTTTCTTGCATCACTCATATCATAACCATCATTTTCTAATTTGATTATTTTGTCTTCAAGATTGTTTATTCTTTCATCAAAGATATGCTGCATTGTTGGGAGTGCTGTTTCTTCTTTTGATTTTTTAGGTCTGCTTACTATATTCAATAACAAAAATACAAAAACAATTAACAGAATACTCGCGCCAATACTTGATATCACTATAATTGAGCTTTTACTAATTTCTATAGGCAGAAATTGAATAGGTTTTATAGTGGTTGTTGGTGTTTTTGGTACGACCAATGTTGTGGAAGTTGATGCTGTCGTAGATATGACATTAACCGTAGTAGTTGTTACTGGCTGGGATTTTCCAGTAATAGCGAATATAGAAAATCCTGGTACCTGGGCCGTGAAATAATAGTTGTCAAAATCTTGAGAGAGCAGATCGGCTTCATGAGATGTCCAAATATCGTTTTTGAATCTACTTAAACCAATGGTTTCTATATCTATATCATTTTCGTTAACCCATGATCTAGGAACAGAAAAGTTAATATTAGCATTTTCTATTTTAGATTCATCTAAATTAGTTGAGGTTATGTTAAGGAATCTGTAACTTTTATCCTTCAACTCTTTTTTCATGTTAATTGCTATGTCGTCTAACTTCGAAATTTGTAAACTTACTGAAGGTAAGTCTTGATTAACTTTGATTTCTATGTTAGTAATGCCTAATTCTTTGTTCACTACTTTCATTTTTAATGGTGACTCTGATTTAACACTTATCCAACTGGATTTCTGTGTTATAACAGTGGATTTTTCTTTAAATTCATTTATTACACCAACAGAACCTCCTCCGCCGCCACCAGAAGATGAAGAACAGCCACCGCAATCTGCAGAGCATGATGAACATGTTTCACCGCTACTACAGATATTATCTCCGCAATAATAGAAATCACCAACTAGATATAATTGACGCTGATCGTAATCATATTGGCTCGAAGAATCGTGATCTGTTAGATTGAATGAGAAGAATGTTTGGTTGCCTAAATTAACTATTCCGTGT
>CAYJTF010000021.1:0-15069 GCA_964373165.1 uncultured archaeon | reverse complement strand
TGAGCAAAAAACTCTGCGCCATACCTCCAATTCGTTTCACCCTCACCAAAAATTAAGAATAGTTTGCTATAATTTTGATTTTAATTCCGAAAAACGCAGACTTTTATTACCTTTGGCTCGGATACTTATAACAGCCGTTATCAACTTACTTTCTTCCATGTTTTCAGCAAGTGGTCTATCGACAAATCACTATAAACTTCGTTATTGCTGACTTCTGATAACGGCATATGTTATATTCAATTTCTCGAAGGAAGCTTATAGAATGCCATACGTTATCTGTAATTCGAGAAGCCTCAAAACTTCAGGTTAAAGATGGATTTTACAAGAAAATTGAATGAATAAAGTTGTTACTACCATTAAGTATTTAAAGTTTAATTTGAAGTCATTCTTAAGGTGAAATTTAATGGTATTGTTCGGAGAAGAAAAGGACTGGAAAGAGTTCTTATGCGAAGACGGACAAGTTGAATTAGCAGAACTTTTAGAAAAAGCAAAGAAACATAGATGCGCCTACATGCAAGCCGACGACGTCAAAGTCGCTCAACTATGGTCTGCATTAGTAGAAGTTACAAAAGAACTAAAAGACACAAAAGCTAGATTGACAAGAGTAGAAAACTCAATGAAAGCAATAGCAAAAATGGGAGATGCAGCTAAAAGAGAGATGCTAAGAGAAAGAATGAAAGACGTCTTCAAACCAAAAACTACAGAAGAAAAAGAACAAATAGACAAAATAGTAGACAGCCTAATGGAATACTAATAAAATATGATTCTGTTGGCATGTTTTATATATTTTTTTCTTTAAACATTTTTGATAGTTCTAATCTTTTAGTGCTGATAAACTAAACAAGAGTGTATTCTTCATGTTTAATATTTAAAGACTTTTTTACATTTATTCATGTGATAAAATGAATGAAGGAGATTTCATAAGAATAGATTTCGTGGGTAGAATAAAGGAAAGCGGGCAAATATTTGATTTAACAAAAGAGGACGTGGCTAAAGAAAATGCGATATTCAATCCTGAATTTAAATATGGCCCTGTTCCAGTAATTGTTGGCAGCAATCTTATTATAAAAGGCATCGAAAAAACACTAAAGGACATGAAAATAGGCGAGAAGAAAAAAATCGAAGTTCCCCAAGAAGAGGGTTTCGGCAAAAGAAGTGAAAAATTAATCAAACTTATACCAATTTCGGAATTCAAAAAACAAAATATGGAACCTTATCCTGGCATGATAGTCAATATGAACAATGTTAGCGGAAGAGTTATGTCTGTATCTGGTGGTAGAATAACAGTTGACTTCAATCATCCACTTGCAGGAAAAGAATTGGAATATGATTTGGAAATAACAGAACAGATAAAGGATGAAAATAAACAAGTAAATGCTATCCTAGAACTCTACATAAAAATGAAGGATGGGGATGCTGAAGTTTCAGTTAAAGATGGTGTTGCGGAAATAAACATAAGGGTTGATGTTCATAGAAAAACAAAGGAAGAATGTGTTCAGACAATTAAAAAATGGATAAAGGGGATCCAGAAAATAAGATTCATCGAAGAATTCTAGAAAATAATTTTCTTTTTTATATTCATAAAAAGGCATTTAAGTTTGCGTTCTAAGAAATTTAATAGTTGTGACAACTAAAAGATAATAAAAGGTATAAAATATGGCAGTTCCTTCAATGAGAAAAGATATAATAAAAAAGAGAGAAAACAAAGTAGATGAAGAATTAAAAAAACTTCTTGAAGAGAAAAGGGCAAGCATAAAGGTAGTTGGCTGTGGCGGAGCGGGCAATAACACTATTACAAGAATGATGGAAGTGGGTATACAGGGTGTTCATACCATTGCATTAAACACTGATGCTCAAGATCTGTTTTATTGCGACTCTGATATGAAACTTCTTATCGGTAAAGAATTAACAGGAGGCTTGGGTGCAGGTGGCGACCCTAATGTTGGCATGGAAGCTGCTAAAGAAAGTAGAGAGGAGATAAAAAATTTAATCCAGGGAGCAGACATGATATTTGTCACTTGCGGATTGGGTGGGGGAACTGGAACCGGTTCAGTACCTATCGTGGCTGAAATCGCACAAAAAATGAATATTCTGACAATTGGCATAATCACTTTACCGTTCACTATGGAAGGAAAAACAAGAATGAAAAACGCAAAGGTGGGGTTGGAAAATCTCAGGAAAGTTGTCGATACAATAATTATAATTCCCAATGATAGATTATTAGAAGTTGTTCCTAATGTAAGCTTGGCCACTGCTTTTAAAGTAGCAGATGAAATTTTGGTCAATTCTGTTAAAGGTGTTGCTGAACTGATTACAACACCTGGATTAATTAACCTGGATCTGGCCGACGTAAAAGCTGTTATGAGGAAGGGCGGACTGGCTATGATTGGAATAGGTGAAAGCAATTCAGAAAATAGGGCTGTAGAAGCGGTAGAAAAGGCTTTAGCAAATCCATTATTATCGTTAGATATAGGTGGTGCATCTGGAGCAATAATTAATGTTACTGGAGGACAAGATATGACCATAAAAGAGGCTCAGGAAGTTGTAGAAGCCATATCCAATAAACTATCAGAGGATGCTAAAATTATTTGGGGTGCCCAGATCTCAAAGGATATGGGGGATGTCATAAGAGCTATGCTCATAATAACTGGTGTTGAAGATGGGGAAGATTATACAACTGAAGATCTGTTCAAACCAAAAAAAACTGTCATAGAAGAAGAACTCGGCATAGAGTTTTTAGAGTAATCGAATTCTTTAAAAATCTATTTTATTATATAAAAACAATCTAAATTTGTGATTTAATATGAAACTCAATATAAAGGAGAATATTGCAAAATACAGAAGAGTACTACAAGTGGCCAAAAAACCGACAGCAAAGGATATGAAAGAAGTGCTAAGAATATGTGGCATAGGGTTTCTGGTCATTGGTTCAATCGGATTTATATTCTATTTAATATCAATAATGGTTGGATAAAATGATTTATGCTGTTAAGACAATCATAGGAAGAGAAAATATAGTTTTGGAATCAATGGCGGATAAAGCTAAAACCGCTGCCATGGACATAAAGGCTTTGGCTCATCCTGAGGAAATAAAGGGATATATTTTTGTGGAAGGCGAGCTGAGAGATATCCAAGATGTTATAAAAGAAATACCGCATGCAAGAGGAATATTAAGAAATCCTATAAGTATTGATGAAATAAAAAGATTTTTGGAAACAAAGAAAACGGAGATACAAATAACTGAGGGTGATATAGTAGAAGTAATAGGTGGCCCATTCAAAGGCGAAAAGGGGAGGGTTACTAGATTTGATAAATATAAAAGTGAAGTTACTATAGAACTGATAGAAGTCACTGTGCCTATACCGGTCACGGTTAACGCGGAATTAGTAACTATTATACAAAAAACGAGTGCATAATATGGGAAAAGAAACATTAGATTTATTGATTGAAGGTGGAAATGCTAAGCCTGGGCCAACAACCGCTCCCAAACTTTCTCAGTATAA
This sequence comes from uncultured archaeon, assembly GCA_964373165.1. Taxonomy (GTDB): domain Archaea; phylum Aenigmatarchaeota; class Aenigmatarchaeia; order CG10238-14; family CG10238-14; genus JAGVVZ01. The sequence continues at coordinate 11,566 of CAYJTF010000021.1, read as the reverse complement.
AGTTAATATGGGGCAATTATTCAACGAAATAAATGAAAAGACGAAGGAATACAAAGGAATGAATGTCCCTGTGAAAATAGTCATTGATACGAGCAAATTTTCATACGAGATAAAGGTTGGTGTACCTCCTGTATCTTCACTGATTAAAAAGGAACTGGGTTTGAAAAAGATGGGTGTTGAAAAAAAAGCCGAGGACAAGATTAAACCTGCGGCAGTAGAAGAAAAAAAACCTGCAGAAGTAACTGAAAAGAAATATGGTAAGACGCCGGCAGCGACTCCTGTTGAAGAACCTGCACCTAAAAAAGAGGAAAAAAAGGAAAGAATAATTTATGGAAATTTGAAAATGGAACAAATTGTAAAAATAACAAAAATGAAAAGAGAATCTTTACTAGCTAAAGATTTTAAAAAGGCTGTGAAAGAAGTTGTTGGCGCTGTTGTAAGTATGCCTTTAACTATTGAGGGTAAACCTGCAAAAGAAGTCTTGAAGGAAATAGATGAAGGAAAGTATGATTCTTTATTGAAATAAACCATGAAGTTCGTTTCCGTTGCTGTTTTCAAAAAAAATTTGTTTGACATATTAATCGATTTCACAATGTTCGGTATATCTTTTGTTAAAATACCATTTCTAGCAAACTACTTAACTTTTTCATTCATTGAAATATTAGGATTTTGATGAAATTCTCTGTTGTATTGTGGGGTTTTTGGGTAATATCAGTAACTTCATTAATCATATCTGCAAAGTTTCTTGAATTAACAAGTTTTCTAGTTTTAATGTCCATACTCGCTATGATTGGTATACAATTATACTACAATGAGAGGAACTACAATTTATTGAGAAAGTTTTATAATAGTCCCGAGAGCATTGATGAGAAATTGCAATCTATTGAAAAAGAAATAATAGAAAAAAGACTAGATAACTTTAATTCCGAAATGAAACTGGAAGGCTTTAGAAGAGAACAAGAAAAAAAATATAGAGAAATAACAAAAAGGGTTTTTGAATTAGATAATAAATTCGTTGAAAAATTTGATACTTTAGGAAAGGTTGTAGTAAAATTGGGTAAAAATTCAAAGAAGAGTTAAACCGTGCATCGAACATTTACCGTTTTTTCTGCCCATGCCTGAGGACAGTTTCCTGGCGTGACTCTGACCTTACTCACAAGAGCATTGTTAGCACAATAAGTGTTCCTGTCGCAACCGTATATCAAAACTATCTGTTCTCCTAATTTTAAGGTGTCTGTTGAGTTAGGACCGCCTGTGCTGTTAGAATAAAATGTGTTATTAAGAGACGCGAATACAGAAAAATCCCATAGTTCGTTTTGGCCTACGTTATTTATAGCCAGTTTTAGTTGTTGTGATGAATTAGCGCAGATAACATTGACAATGTCTATAACAGCGCTGCTGCAATTCACTGCTTTTGATGTGCCCTGTTCTATCGTATCTGTTTGGGTTTTGGTCAAAGAAGTAAGCCATCCGCCAAGAAGACTAGCAACAGCTAAGGTAAACGCTATAAGCAGGACTGTCGCAACTATTGGGGATATACCTTTGTTTTTCATCTAATAGTAATTGGTTTACTTGAATAAAAAAGTTGATCATAGACTCGTTATTAATTTTTTCTATATCTGTCTAGTATTTGACCTAAAATATCTGTTTCACCACTACCTTCTGCTGTCGCTGGACTTGAACCAACTCTTCCATTAGTTAATTTCTATTTACAAGTAGTTACATAAAAAGATATTTAAATCTGCGCCTCCAAGATAGTTCAGCCCGTTTTTACTGCCAACGGCAGGAGGGAAGAGAATGGAATATTTAGATAAAATAAAACAATTAAGAGAGTCTTCTAAAAAGAGAAGTTTCAAACAAAGATTCGATCTAGTCATCAATCTAAAGGAATTTGATGTAAACAAAGCGGATAACAAACTCGATGAAATAGTAACACTTCCTAATGGCCTTGGAAAGCCCGTATCAATTACGTTATTCTCATCTGATGACAAGAAAATAGATGGTTGCAATATAGTAAAGGACGCAGAAATCGAAAAATTGGAGAAAGATAAGAAAGAGCTAAGCAAACTTATCAATTCCACGCAACTGTTCTTGTCAGAACCTAAGTTAATGCCCGTAGTGGGTAAATATTTAGGTAAATATCTGGCTCCCAGAGGATTAATGCCCAAACCACTTATAGGAAACGTGGAGAACGCTATAAAGGATTACAAAAAAGGCGTAAGGCTAACAATCAAAAAACAACCCATATTACATACAGTTATAGGAACAGAGGACATGAAAGACGAGGAGTTAAATGAGAATATTAAGATTTTGATTGAATTTCTGAAGAACAAGCTACCCAAGGGCAGAAATAACCTCGGAAAGATTGTTTTGAAAATGACTATGAGCAAGCCGATAAAACTTGAGGTGTAAGAATTGGTAAAGGAATACAAAAAGGAGCAAGTAAAAACATTAGCCAAATACATGAAAGAGTATCCTATAATCGGGTTAGTGGATCTTTATAAAATGCCGTCAAAACAGTTGCAGGCAATAAGAAAGGACATGAGAAACGATGCAAAAATCGTTATGGCCAAAAAACGTTTGATAAAAATTGCTATGAAAGAGATAAACAGAAGCGGGCTGGAAAAACTATATGAAATTGATATGAAAAAACCAGCATTAATTTTTACCGCAATCAACCCGTTCAAATTGTTCAAGATATTAGAAAGCAATCAATCACCCACATATGCAAAAGAGGGTGATATAACACCTATTGACATAGTTATACCAGAAGGACCAACAAAACTTCCTGCTGGTCCTGCTATAGGCGAATTGCAAAGAGCAAAAATACCTGCTATGGTAAAAGAAGGTAAAATTCATGTTTCAAAGGAAACCATTGTTCTTAAAAAAGACGGCAAAATAACAACCGATGTTGCAAATCTTCTGAAAAAATTGGATATACAACCAATGAAGATAGGAATAAATTTGTTGGGAGTTTGGGAAGATGGTTTTGTTTTTAATAAAGGTATTTTATCCGTAAGTACTGAAGAATACGTCCAAAAACTTCAACTGGCACATTCATATGCGTTGAACCTTGCCGTAAACACAAAATATACAACAAAAGAATCTATCAAAATACTGTTACAAAAAGCTTATTGGAACGCCAAAAATCTTGGCTTGAACAGGAATATATTAGACAAAGGAATAATTGAGGATATTCTAAGAAAAGCGAAAATGCAGGCTGATATGATAAAAAACAAGACAGGTGTTTAATTTGGTAAAATTTTTATTGACTTGCGATGACGGATATAACTCTCCGGGTTTACTAGCATCAAAAAAGGCTGTCGAAAATTTAGGAGAAGTGTACGTTTATGCGACTGAAACTCAGAATACAGCTGGTGGATCTAGAATGACTGTTAACAAACCTGTGAAACACTACAAAAGAAATTTGTTGGACGATACAGAATGCGTTTCTGTAGACGGAACGCCTGTCGATGTTGTCAGGCTAGCTCTGCTTCATGATTTAAAAGATGAAAAACCTGATTTTGTTATTTCAGGAATAAACATAGGTGAACAAATTAGTAATTCAGCGATAATTATGTCAGGAACATGCTCAGCGGCTTTTATGGCGTCTTGTATGGGCATACCATCTCTGGCCTTCGGCTACACACCCGATAGTGAAGAAATCAAGTATATACATCATACGAACCATAACGGATTCGAACACATGTTTGATTTTCCTCAAAAAGTCGAAGAAAAAATAGTAAAATGGGTTTTAAAAAACGGCCTTAAGGGTGCCGATTGGCTAAATATAAATATTCCGACTAAAAAAACTGATAAGATCAGGGTTGTGCGTGCAATAAGAGATGGGTATTATGATAATGGAATAGATAAGAGAAAGGATCACTTTTTCAATATTGGATTACCCTTTAAAAATAAAATATTTCCTGAGAATAGTGATGCTGAATGTATAAAAAATGCCGTTACTGTTGTACCTTGTCATGTTGATTTTACAGATCATGAAAAACTTAAAAAGTTGAAAGTTTTAGAAAATGAATTGAGATTTCAGGAGGTGTAAAGAATGGAATACGTATATTCAGCATTATTGCTTCACTCCACAGGAAAAGAAGTTAACGAAGGCAATATAAAGAAAGTGTTAGAGAGTGCGGGAGCCAAAGCAGAAGATGCTAAAGTAAAGGCGTTAGTATCTGCATTAGAGGGTGTAAACATAGAAGAGGTTATTAAGCAATCAGCAATGCCTATGATGGCAGCAGCACCTGTAGCAGGCGGAGAAGCTAAAGCAGAAAAGAAAGAAGTAAGAGATGAAAAGAAAGAAGAAAAAGCTGCAGAAGAAGCGGCAAGTGGATTAGCAAGTCTATTTGGTTAATTTTATTTTGTTTGCCAATTTTTAGGAAAAGAATGGTTTAAATAGTTAATTTTCTTCTTTTGTTTTGGAGAGAAAATGCAATATTTACGATCTATCATGGATTCTTTAAGTAATAAATTTGTCAGAATGCTTTTAGTAGCTTCTATGCTTCTTAGTATTGGGTTTTATGCGGGTCGTGCTTCAAGAAACAGAGATATAGAAAGGGTGCGTCAAGATGAATATTCTATGGGATATCAACGCAGTGATACATATGGAGGAGGTGTAGATAATATGTTTTCTCTAACACCAACACCGGCTATTCCTTATACAACCGCAAATCCTCAAACATACGTTGTAAATCGTGGTGATACAATATGGGGTATTGCAGATTATTTAGTCAAAAATGATCCTAGATATAACGGATGGACTACTGCTGGATTAAAGGATGAAATAATCAAATTAAATCCTAACATAAATCCAAAACGCATGCATAGAGGAAATGTATTGTATCTACCATAAACCAATATACTAAAGCCTTTTAATATTATGTTATCCAAAAAGTACTAAGGTAATGTTATGGAAAGATTGTTAAAGCAAGCGGAAAAAATAAAGGATAAGGACCTTAGAAAAAAGGTAATTGATCTAATCAAAGATATGAAACTTTCAAATAAAGAATTTCAGAAGTATAAGGCAGAAGCGATAGAAAAGGCTGCAAGCGTTTTTGCTGTTGGATCATCTAGTCTAGGTCCTGTTGAAAGAGATGTGCTTAATCACACTGTCACATTATCAGAGTTCTGCTCAGATGCTGTAAAACTCTTCAAACAGCAATACGGCCTCAGTTTGAATGAAGATTATTTACTTGCCGGAACTATACTTCACGATCTAATGAAGGCATTTGAATACAATAGAGATTCTAGCGGTGATTTAGAGCCAACTGGAATAATGCTTGATCATACAATGCTTGCTGTAGCTGAATTGTATTCTAGAAATTTTCCAGAAGAAGTTATTCATATAGTAGCGTCACATTTCGGTGAAGGCGGACCAACACCACCGAGATCCTTTGAGGCATTAACTTTGCATTATCTCGACACCTTAGTGTCACTAATAGAATATTATCATTACGGAAAATTAAAACTAGAGAAACAATTTGAATTATTAAAGAGACAAAAAATGCAAGAGGCCGGTGAGGAAGACTGAAGAATTTAGACGAATTGATTGAAAGTATAGAAAACATTCTTAAAAAATTAAAGGCGGATGATGTTGTTTGTCTGATACATCATGATGATGGCGACGGGTGTTCTTCGGCGGCACTATTTTCTATCATAGTTAATAATTTGACGGGATCCTATCCTGTTTTATTTCCGCTAAGAGGAGCTAACAGTATAAACAAAAGATTATTGAGCTCGTTAAAAGTAATAAACCCTGAACTAACGGTCACTCTAGATCTGTCTATAGACCCGAAAAAATTAAATATATTCAATGGATTTATTTTAGACCATCATATTTTCGGTCAAGACGTAAAAACCAGTAATATGTTATATCTGAATCCAAGATTTTTTGAAAAAAATGATAATAAAGTTGTTCCTACAAGCTTCATGATATACAAAGTTTTGAAAAAAATGTTTCCAGAAGAAGGTGCTTCTTGGATAGGTTGTATAGGCGTCACAGAAGATCATAGAGTTGAGACATGCAAAGAAATATTTGAAGATACTGAAAAAAATTATCCAAATTTAATTAAAACTAAGATAACACAAGAAGATATAGAAAACTCAATTTTTGGTATTATGTGGGACATGATTAGATCTGGAAGGATGGTTAAAGGGGAGGAGGGAACAAAAACTTCTGTATTAAGCTTAATCGAGTGCAAAGATAGACCGGATCAATTCATTAATGGACTGACGACTAATTCGTACTCAGTAAAAAAATTTTATGAGAAAATGGTATCAGAAATAGAAAACTCTCTGAACGATTTTGAAAAAACCGCGACATTCTATAGAGATAAAAAAGTTGTAGTGTTTGAACCAAAAAAAGTAAATTTAAGTGGGATTACATCTTTCTTATCAGATAAAATCAGAAAGATGTATCCGGAATGGATTGTTTGTGTTGTTAATAGAAACCAGAGGGGCGGAAAGGTCAAAATAAGTATTCGTATAGAACAAAACAAGAGAGAAACCAATTTAGTAGAATTATTAGAGAAGATAAAAATAAATGTCCCTTCTGCCATTGGCGGCGGGCATAAATCAGCAATAGGAATTAATATGGATATTGATGAGTTAAATAATTTTTTTGAAGAATTATTAGCATCTGTTTAATAAAAAGAGTGCTTATTAGTCTTGTTTTCTCCGTTCAAAGAAACTTTACAGTTCCAAAAATAAGGTATACACATGAATTAAAAATAAAATAGTGATTATAATGAAATGTTATAAATGTCATTCCCCAAGATTGATAAGGTTTTTAGATGGATTCGGCAAAAAAAGGATTTTCTGTAGAAGTTGTCAAGAAAGTGTTTTAATCGAAGAAATATCAATAGCCCAAAGAAAATTAACTGAATTGAATATACACGGAGGTTGGAATAATGGAAGAATTAGCGCAAATACAGGGGAGTTTAATATTAGATAGAAATGTTTTAAAAATGAAGCTAAATTTAATAAATGGAAGAAATATGTTTGGTTGGATGAAACCTATAAATTAGCTTTTTGCCTTACAAACAAAGAACCCGTGATCCCTTTCAAGTGGTTCTAATGTTATGAAATCCACCACATTGAATTTATTTTCTAGTTTTTTCCTTTCATTCTTATATATTATTTGAGGTTTCTGCGTGACATCTATACTTCTAGATTTAATAGCTATCATGGCAAAACCTTTTGGTTTCAAGAAAAATTCACAGTTTCTTATAAAAACCTCTGTCATGTCAGGTATTGCAATATCCGCGTAGACCAGATCTACTTCTTCTATCCATGAATAACTCTCTGGGTTCCTACCATTAGCTAGTAAAGGCACTAAATTTTCTCTTTCCTTCGCAACCGGTAAAGTGTCTCTCAACACTCTTTCGGAAATTTCTATTCCATATATCAGTCCATCTTTTCCGACGATATCAGAAAAGTGGGATGCTGTTGTAGAGCTTGCCAAACCTAAATAAAGAACTTTCATTTTTTCTAATAATGGAAATTGATTTAGTCCTTTTTTTATGGCCGCTGCCGGTTTTGATCGAAAAGATATCCATTCTCTGTATTCGATTCCGTTGTGCTTAAACAATTGTTCTTCATAAACCCTTTTTCCGGGAACTAAATTTTTTGTAGCAAGATTGTTTTTAAATAAAAAAATTCCAGGAAATTTCTTATGAGGCGTTATTCCCATATTAGCACCAAGAGTTGTTTTTTGTCCAAACTATAGAACATTTGCTGTTCACACAAGCTATTCTGCCACAACTGCAGTCTATAGTTCCTTTTTTACATTCTTCTGTACAAGAAACATCTAAGCAGTTAGGTCCGTAAACTTTATTTATAGCTTTGTTGGCATGACAACAAGTTGCTGGTCCGCAATCTTCATCTTTAAAACAAGAAATTTTTGGTGTATCAAAACTATACAACGATGATTTCAGAATTAATATTGAGCCAAGAGCAACTATAATAACTAAAACGAGGAGTAGAAACATAGATAGACTCTGGATATCGGTCATGGTATTAATAGATGAAAACAATATTAAAAAGTTATTATTCAATCTTTTTCTAGCATCACTCCCCTTATTCTGTCTTCAAGTTCTTTTTTTAATTCACTAGATTTGTTTGTATCGCCGTAATAATCCATTTTAATCGCAATACTTAATTTAGCTGCGAGAATTCTAGCTATTTTACCTTTTTTATTGAATGGTGCCTGTTGAATTAAATTATGCATATACAAACTACCATGTTTAGGACTCCTACCGTGACCATGCAAATATCTAAACAGGGCTTTTTCAGCACCTAACAATTGTATTGTTGACGATGGTTTTTTCGCTAATTTTTCTAAACCACCAGCAAGAGATATCAATCTCGCAGCTAATAAATGTCCTGCCACAGAGCTAAAATTAGGTGCTATTTCATTAAGTACAAATTCGACATATGCTTCAAGGCTATTTCTCAATTTATATAAATTCAGTATATTGTTAGAAAATTCTTTTAGTGTTTCTTCATCCTTTTTATCAAGGTCTATACCCATACTATTTTTGACTAATTCTAAAAAATTTTCATCCGTAATATTATCTCTTAAGCCATGCGCAAATACAATCTTGACATATTTTTCGTGGTTATCTACTATGTTATTTAATTCAGGAAAATGTAAACCGTACCATTCACGTAATCTACTAACAAAAATGTTAATTGACTTATCTAGTTCGTCAATAGCATCTATAGCTTCCATAACTATTTTGTCTTTCTTTACAGTCTGTTTTGTTTCTATTCTGGTTATTTCAATACCCAAATCTGTTAAATATTTGTTCAGATCCTGTTCATTTAAATTAATTGTTTTTGCTATAGTTCTCATTTTTTTTCTTAACAGTTTATCTCCAAAATTGTTGTGCTCAAGTTCATATATATCGCTCCTTTTGGAAGAAATAAACTCGTTATAGCCTATTTTCTTAAGATGAGATATAATATCATTCTCTTCTGGTAGAACTCTCGTATCTAGCATTTTCTTGGCTGCTAAAATAGAGTCCTTACTAAATGGGACGTGTTTAATTATATCTCCTTTTTCGCTTATCCCAAATACACCCAATGGACTAACGGTTATATAGCACTTCAAATGATATCACATCTAATTAAATATAATTTATTATACAAAATAATATATAAGGGATAAAATGCAAAAAAAATGCAGTAAGTGTGGTAAAGCAATAAAAGAAGTTGGAAGACTTATTAGAGTAAATTGGCTTGGATTCAGGGCCCCTTTATGTAAAACCTGTAGGAAGAATTTGAAGAAAAAATAGTTCTAGCGGCTCATTTCTATAGTGATTTATATTGGTTAACTAATCATATTTAACTGGGAATATGATAAAAGAAGATTATGTAATGCTGATGGGTAAAAGAAACTTTCTAGTTAAATTAAACAACGAAAAATTCCATACACAGTATGGAATTTTAGACTTATCTAAAATAAAAAAAATGGATTGGGGGGATAAAATATACACACATTCTAATGAAATGTTTATAATAGTGAAACCAACAATGATTGATTTTTTAAACAAAAAAATGAAGAGACTACCTCAAATAATAACCCCTGAGGACACAAGTCTAATTTTATCGATTACAGGAATACCAGATAAAAGTATAATCATTGACGCAGGCACTGGATCTGGATTTCTCTGCATGTTTTTAGGTTATTATTTAAAAAATAGCAAAATTATAACCTATGAAAAAAATACAAATTTCTACAATTCAGCTAAAAAAAATATAGAAATGTTAAAACTAAAAAACGTGAAGATAGTAAACGAAGATATAACAGATGGTATGAAAGAAAAAAATGTAGACATGGTAACATTAGATATGAAAGACGCAGAAAAGATTATAGAAGACGCATATAAATCACTAAAAATTGGTGGATGGCTCGTTATTTTTTCCCCATACATAGAACAAGTGAAGTTAGTTATAAACGAAATCAACAAATATAATTTTGTTAATTTAAAAACAATAGAAAATATAAGAAGAGAATGGCAAACAGAGGTTTTTACAAGACCAAAAACTCTAGGTATTATGCATACAGGCTGGTTAACATTCGCGAGAAAATTATATTGATTTTATGAAAAAGATATCAGAACTGATAATTGCATATGGACATGAAAATATATTAGGAAAACATAAGACAACAATCGAAATAACTAAACAAAATTATTTAACAAAAAACGGAGACTGTATAATAGCAATAAAATCCAATAAAGGATGTTATGATATCAATGAAGAATTAAAAAACGAATTGATTCTAGGAAAAAAAATTAAAGTGAGTTTGTTAATAAATGGTAAAACAGATGAAATAGTAGCACAGGGATCTCCAAAATTAACTTTCAAAGATAAAAATAGTATAATAATAAGAAAATCTAACTTCATTGATGATAGAACATTAGCTATTTTAGCAAATAAGTCATCAATAGATATAAATAGAGATATAATAAATGATTTGAAAAAAATTGAAAAGAAAATTTTAATTAGTATAGAAATCATGTGATAAAATGAAAAGAAAAAATCAAATAAAAAAATACATATCTATCTTTGTATTGTTCTTGTTCATAGTGTCATTGAGTTATTTATCTGGTTCTATAATAAAAAATATAGTAAAGGCAAAGAGACCATGTATTAGCTTACCTAGATGTCCTAATGATTATTCATTCCCAAGTATGAGTTCAATAATTTTATTCTCGCTAACAACTGCCTTTTTTTATGAAAAAAGAAAATTAAACTTACATTTTGTTTTATTACCTATCTCAATAATAATTTCAAGTTATGAAATAATAATATTAGCAAGTAGACCTTTAGATGTTTTATTTGGTTTAGTATTTGGTTTTTCAATCGGATATGTGACTCATAAAATATTTCGATTTTTGGGAAAAGAATAAAGTACAAATTTATAATTTAATTAAATATTCATATAAAATTCTGGGAGAATAGTCTAGTTTGGTTTATGACTCTAGCCTCGGGGCATAGAGAGAACGCTGGTAACTGGGGTTCAAATCCCCATTCTCCCACATATTAAAGGACCCGATTTTATTATTTTATACCTTTTCGCCTAATTGCTTTTTTATACTAAACGCTATTTTTTCTCCAAGAATTTTAGTCAGTTTACTGATACCGGTTTTTCTTAAATCTCCTATGTCTTTAATATTGGAATTATATAATCTTCTAGCTCTGACTCTACCTATACTTTGTAATTTAACTAGAGGAATTAATTCTTCTTTTATACCGTATCTTAATCTAATTCTAATTTTTTTTATATAAGATAAAATATTTTTTATTTTTAAAAGTAAACATAGTTCGTAAATAGAGTAAAATAACCAGTCTGCAATTAGCAGTTTATTTCTAAGTTCACCTGGAGTTATATTATATTTTATCAAAATTTGATTTTCTGATATTTCATTCAACCAATCATAAAAAATTATAGTTAGTTTCGTGGATTTTAAGAAATTATCATAATTACTATCCCATTCGTCCGGTATTTTGACTAAAAATTTTTTATTGTTTTTAACTAAAAATTTTT
>CAYJTF010000020.1:3517-15077 GCA_964373165.1 uncultured archaeon | reverse complement strand
AGATTCGACATAGATAAAAAAAGGGAGATCAGTGTAGAAGAAACTGAAGACGGGATATTAAAAATAATTCCCGGAGACATGAAAAGACTAGAGGACGAGACGACCATATTTATAACAAAAGATATGACCGCTGACAAGATATATTATAAAATACTCAGAGCATATTTCAAGGGATACAAAAAAATAATCCTTGCGGGAAGTATTAGTGACGTGCAAATGGATTTTCTTGTGATGATGCATAAACGTGTTGTTGGTTTAGAAGTTACCGAACAAAAAAAAGATCAAATAATAATCACTGATCTCTTAAAACCAGAAGATGTGGATTTAGATAAAATTGTGAATCAGATGTTTTCTTTCACAACAATCATGACAAACGATATTATTTTACATATTTCAGAAGGTTCTAATATTGGAGATAAAGTGCTTAACAGAGACTCGATAATAATTCGAAATCATAATTTGGCCTACAGGTGCTGTAATATGGCTTTGAAAGATTCAATATATTTGGGAAAATTAAAAAAGACGACTAATCAAATATTAGTAATTTCCAGGATTATTAGAAGTTTGGATATGATAGGAACCATATTAATAGGAATAAGTTACCTGTTAAACACAGAAACTACAAGAGGCATGAAAAAATTTCATTATAAAACATTTGAAAAAAATGAAAGACTGAATAAAATTTTAGATGAATATCTTAGAAAATGGTCGAAAAATTTTAAGTCGATAAAATCCGCGATAAAGGAAAGGGATATTGAAAGGGTAATAGATCTTTACGTCAGAAGATTCGAGACAAAATTAAATATTGAAGACAAAAATTTACAGCCTAGTGAACACCTAACAAACATAATTGATTTGGCTGATCAACTAAGCAGAATGAGTGCTCTTATTCTTAGGGACTTCATGATGTACTAGCTAATATAGTGATTATTTGAAAGCGCTTATGAAATCTGCTGCCTCTTTTTTTGCTTCACGAATATGTCTGGAACTTATAGGCAATTCGAGTTCAAAACTTCCATCCTGCTCTCTGTGAATTAAAACCAGCCCGGTTTTTGAGAAAATTATTAATATCTGATTGATTAACCATTAATTGATTAACCATGGACTACTTTGACCAATCGCAAGAATTAATAAATAAGATATTAAAATCTTTAACCGAGGTAGTTATTTCTCCTTGGGAGCAGATTCAACTGACGGCAGAATTTGGAACCGGCGTATTAACCTTGAAAGGTAATTTTACTTATAACGGTATAGTAAAAAGTTTCAAATCGCCGATACAGACTCATTCCTTACTTTTGAAACTGCAAAAACTAAATTCCAACGCTCAAAAAGGACTTCTTAAAAAAGCTGTCTTTACTGTCGGAAATGACGGGAAATTTGATGTTAAATACGACTACTAAAGATGATTGAAATCTCTTTGGTTTTTGAGAAAATCAAAAACTGCTTGATGAAAATGGCATTATTTACCAGCTTTTTGAACACGAGCCGGTGGCCTTCAACGTCGGCAGCCATATCAAATCAGTTCAGATGAAACCTAAAGATTTTCTCGCCTTAGAGAAACCAGTCGTCGGAAACTTTAGTCTTTAATCTCATTTTCCGCTCTTTTTGCCTCTTTTCTTATTCTCTCTAAATTCCATCTTGATCTTATCTGAACTTCACTTATTCTCATTCTCCGTATATCCCTTTCAATACCTATCCTAAAAAAATCTCTTCGGTCTACTTCATGGGTCACATAATGAGCTGCGCACATGCTTCCAATGAAACTGAAATGGGCAGAACAACTTTTCTTTTCAATTGTCTTTCGCTGCCATAAACTAAATGCCCCTGAAACTCCATTCCTCTATAAGGAATTTTTACTTGAGCAGAACCTAGTTTAACCATGATTCTACTTTGCAAAAATAATTTTAAATTCGTTATTAGAAGATCAAATCAATCCCAGAATCAAGATAATTCCGTCACCGACAAGCAGAGTAAACAATAAAGCCAGGGGGAATGCCAATCCAAATCTCACTCCCTCCTTTATCCAAACATGTTTCTTGCTAGAGGATTTTACTTTTTTAACTTGCTCCAAAGTCAGGCCTTCCCATAGTTTAGATTCTAGTAGAATGTCGCCTTCTCTTAATTTTGAAGTGGGTATCTTTTTCTTGAAACCCAAGTCTTCGACTGTTTTTGTAAACCTCCATATCAAAAATAAACCAAATATGGCTAATACTATTACAATTTCTGCTCGAATCATCTGGATCAGTGACATCGAAATAAAATTTCTCAGAACTATAAGACCAAAGAGCAATAAGCCGACAGTTATTAAAACATTAAGAATGAATAACATTTTTGCATTGGCCTTAATATCATGAAAAAATACCTGCCAAATCTTTCTATTGATAAAGGACAAGACTAATGCGTAGCCGATCATGTACAACGCTCCTACCAAAAACAAATTGAAGAAAAAGGCTAATGGAAAAGGCAATAATAGTTTAGCAGAATATTTTGCTGAAAGAGTTGGCAATAAAAATCCTATTCCTGAAAGTAACTTCGCGTCTCCTCCGCCCCATTGTCCAAGATAATAAAATAAAAAACCTACTCCCAAAAATCCAAGACCAACAATGAACGACATTAAAACGGGCCAATAGCTTCCAACCAACATAGAATTAATTGCATTACCCAATATTCCTATCACCATCATCGCATAAGGTATCTGATCTGGTATTTCAGTAGTTTTAAGATCAATCACACCAGAAATTAGCGAGCCTATCATAGCCACCAATATCAAAACAAATTCAATCATAAACAAGAATTATAAAGACTCAAACTTATAATTATTGAATTTTTTCTTTCCAATATTCAGAAATTTTCTACTTCGAATTAACTGTATTTTTTAAAACCTAATTTTTGTGCAAATTCTCTCATACATCTCCTGCAATAGTACAGATCATATTTTCTTATAATTCCTCTATGAGTACCGCAGTTCTTGCATTTTCTTGTTCCCTTACCAAATTTTTTAGGCATTAATTCAACCACCAAAATTTCCCAAAATCTTCAGAACACCCATTTCGTCTTCAAACTGATTAATGAACATTTCTTTGACAACGTTCTCATAAACCTTGCTCCAATCATCTTCTATAAGTGCCTTTCTAAAAATGACACCAGTAAGTTTTGTGGTCATGTCTCTGACCCACATATCATCACTCAACAACAGACACCCCCAAGTTTTTTATCCAATCTATGGTTTCTTTCTTATTAATAGCATGATCTTTACCTAATTTGGAATTTCCTATTTTTTTTCTTTTCACTCTGTAACCAGGCCTTTCTAAAGTTACAGCAACATCAAATCCTATAATGCCGATATCAGGATCATATTGAATCTCAGGTAAATCAATGTATTCCTTAACACCGATTGAGAAGTTGCCGTTATTTATTTGGTTCATTCTAATCTTTTTATCGGCACTATTTAAAACGTCGATAAGAAACTTTTCAGCCTTTTCTCTTCTCAAAGTAACTTTGTATCCTATAGGTTTTCTTTTGGTGATACCAAACGTGGATCTTTTATGCGATAAAGTAGCCACGGGTTTTTTATCTGAAATTTTAGCCAATAATTTTTGAGCCCTTTGCATTTTTTCTTTGTCGGCCGCACAACCTATATTCAAAGTAACTTTCTCTATCTTGATTTTTTTCATTACATTCATTTTAATCACATGTTAACAGTAATCACTGGCTTGGCTTTACCAACTACAAAAACATGATCTTTGACCGAAGCAAATTCTCTACCTTTCAGATCACAAATGACTTTATTCGGTTCTCTACTTCTTGTCTTCACCACACCTTTTACTTTAATCAACTCACCTTGATTTTGTCCGCCAATAATCAATCCCAAATTCCCGTTTTCTAATTTTATGTGTTCGACTATCTTTTGACTTGGTAATTCTATGAGTAAAGAATCTCCTGTTGAATAATCATCTTTTTTGCCTTTTCTTTCGACGAGGATGTTTCTACCATCATGTAAATTCAACTGTAATTTTCCTTTTTTAATTAATGTTTTATTTCTGATTCTGCATAACTTTAAATTTGTCTCTTTTTCAGAAATTTCGTTCAAACTCAGACCGCGTTTGGATGATACTATCCTATAAAACTTATTTAATTTGGGTATCTGCAAAACATCCATGAACCCGACTGGATATTTGTAACTTCTCCTATATTTACCATCAACAAATACCTCTCTAGAACTAATTATTTTTTGACCTTCGGCAGCGGTATCTACCAGTTTTAAAATATCTCTTAATATAATCAGTAACGGCATTGACTCGTCTTTCTTATGGGATCCCGGATTAGGTCTTACAACCCAAGGTCTCGATTTTCTAGCAATTCTCCAAAACTTTGGGGTGGATAATGGTTTTAGATGTCTTCCCATATAATCACTTATTCAATACTCTGTTTAAAGCCTTTAACCTTTCTTGATCGCTGAGATTGAGATTTGTAATTTTCAAATTACTTGGGTGTATCGAAAATTGTATTTCAGTTCCGGCTACTTTTTTTCTGGTTAAACCTTCTATGAATATTTTCGAGGTTTTTAAACTGATTCTGCTTACTTTACCTGATCTGTTCTTGTATTTGCCTCTCATTATTAATACCTCATCTCCTTTTTTAACAGGAAATGACCTTGCCTTATATTTTTCTCTCAGTTCCTTAGATAAGTGTGCGGAAACTAATTTACGCTTTACAGCCATAGGCGCGTTTCTATAATATTTTCTTTGCTTTCTTGGCTGTTTGGATGCCTTCCAATGCTTTGACCATCTCTTCATTTTATCATCTTCTCTAAATTATTAAAAGAAAGTATTTAAAAGGTTTTGTCCGTTTAAAGTTTTAACATTTTGACAAATGGATCTTATCATTGAACCCATAAATGGAACTAATTAAATGCCGCCTATTTAACTTCATTTTTGCAATTAATTAATGCGGATAACCTTAGTTTCTAATATCAAGATTTGAAATCATCGTTTTCTGTTGTAAAATAACAATGAACAAAATGAAACACGTATGCTCAAGATGTCACATGAGGAAACCAAAAAGATTGTATCGGCAGCATGTAAAATTCTGCGCGGGTACTAATCTAAGGAGATGATACTATGTCTAGTATATCAGTCAATTGTGCATACTGTGGTCAAATAGCAAAAAGCGAACACTGTGGGTTTTACAGAGGAATGAGTATCCATAATATGATTACATGTAATTGCCTAAAAGAAGCTATAAAGATAGAATCAACAGAAGAATTTAATAAAAAGAAATGGTTTGTATAATGGCTAAATTATAAAATTAGCAACTTTACCAATAACTGTAAATCTCTCAACCACTTCTTTGGCAACAGGTCCTTTTATCTGAGTTCCTTGCGGCTCGCCTTTTTCATTTACAATAGCAGCTGCATTATCCTCGAAACTCACGCGCAATCCGTCTGCTCTTCTATATTCTTTTTTTTGTCTTATAATGACTGCTCTAACAACCTGTTTTCTCATTTTAACATTACCGACTCTGACAGAACATACAATCATATCACCCACGCCTGCAGCAGGCAGTCTTCTTTTGGCACCGCCATAACCTATTACAGAGATTACGTTCAGAATTTTTGCTCCAGTATTATCTGCACATTCAATCAAAGAACCTACAGGTATTACTTTTGAAACTTTTGCTTTTAATCCTTTCATCTGATTCACTCATTATTTTAAGAATGATATAATTAAAAAGGTTTTTATTAATTGATTTTTTCAATAACCACAAAATGTTTAGTTTTCGACAAAGGTCTGCATTCAGCTATTCTAACTTTATTGCCTTTTTTCGCGTCTACGCATACAGGATTATGGGCAGATATTCTACTTTTCCTTTTCTCATATCTCTCATATTTAGATATGAAATGAAGATAATCTCTCCTAACTATAGCTGTCCCCTGCATTCTATCCGAAACAATGACTCCCTCTAGAATTTTACCTCTTATAGGCAATTTTCCATGGAAAGGACAGTTAACGTCATCACAGGTTTTTTTAGGTAATTCTACATCATATCCTATATCCTTCGCCTTTTCTTTAGCCATTATATCACTCAGTTTTCCATATCTATATCGTCTATTTCATATTTTTCTTCATTCATCATTGCGTTTAATTCAACTTCAGCCAATATTCTTAGCAAGTCTTCTGTCCTTTTCTTTATGTCTTTCAAAGATATATCTTTTTTGTCCAATTTCATGTAATCGTTATACAAGGCTAAGCATATTTCGTCCCTAAACTTTTTGTTTCTCAGCATCTCAATCTGAATTTCTTTTATCATATCTTCCATTTTATCACCATTTAGGCAATTTCTTCTTTATTCTATCTTCAGGTCTGCTTATTAAAACGTTTCCGTCTACTTGAACCTTCTTCCCATCAGGAAGCGTGAATACAAATATTGATGTTTTCTTAACTATAACTTTTTCTGTTTTATTTGATTCAATTGTCAATGTATTATAGCTTTCATCTACAACTATGCCTTTTAATCCTTTTTGGTCGGGACTAGTAGAGTTAACTACTACTATTGGCAAGCCGATAAGTTCATGTCTTACTAAATTTTGTGATGTTATTGGCATATAAATATAATAATGATTCAACAGTAAAAATTAATTCTTTCCTTCAACTATCATTAATGTTATGGAAGATCATTTTAAACTTCAAAGATTAATGGCAATTAATCAACTCGTAAAGGAGGGCTATCTGAAATCTAGCAGAATAGCCCGGGCTATGAAAAAGGTTAAAAGAGAACTGTTCATGCCTGCAAGGTATCGTAAATACGCATATACCGATCAGCCTTTTCCAATACCGCCTTATGACGGACTTCAAACAATTTCTGCACTACACACTTATCCTATATTTTATGAACCGCTCAAACTGAAAGGGAATGATAAATTTTTAGAAATAGGAATGGGATCTGGATATGGATCCGCTGTAGCGAAAGAAATAATAGGTAAGAAAGGTGTTGTGGTATCTGTAGAAAAAAACAGAAAGACATATCTGTTTGGGAAGAGGAATCTTTCTAGAACTGGGTATAGAGATATTATTACGATAAATGATGACGGGACTAAAGGTTATGAGAAAATGGCGCCTTATGATAAAATATGTGTAACAGCCTCCTGTAATAAAATACCTGAACCTCTTTTAGAGCAGTTGGCTAAACCCGGTATATTGATCATACCTGTTGGACCCAAACACCCTTCGCAAGATTTAGTTATGATTGAAAAAGATGTGTCTGGAAAAATAACTAAAAGAAAAATATCGGAAGTTATCTACGTGCCGTTAATAGGAAAGTATGGGTATAAGAACTAGCACCCTTTTAGGAATATCAGAAAGTTTGTATTCTATGTATCTTTCGGGGAAGAATATTTCCTCTAGAGTAGGGGGTCTTTCTAATATCATTTTATCTGCTTCTTGCCATGTATAACCTCTCTCACCAAGATAAGTTTGAATTTCTTGAACAAAATGACTGCCTATCATGTATCTAACTGTATACTCATTATATTCTGTATAAACAGCACTTAGATAAAACTGTATAATTTCTTCTCTTTTTGAAGAATATACTAATATCCTTAATGCTTGACCAATTTCATCGTAATATCCATTAATTTCATTCATTTTATTTCTTGCATATTTAGCCTTTTCTCCCCCCTTCTCCTCCATGCATAAAACAGATTCTACATAAGCCATACCTTCTGTTAAATATCTATATGTTTCATAACGTAATGGATGAGATGAGTCATATTCATCTCCATAATGACCTCTTAATCTAGTTTTATGATCTTGATGATCTATTTCATGTAAAAATATAAATTCTTCTTTTAGTGGATCATCCGGTTCTAGTACTGATGTTGGTATATAATATCTATTGCTTAAAAAATCTACAAGTGGTCTCTCCCAAGATTCAATTAAAGTCACATTCAAATCGTCAACATGGATAGAAATACCGCTTCCACTATAAGTTGCAACGCCTTCCATATTTGAGTATATATTTGCTCTAAATCTGGGTTCTTCTGTTACGCTTCTATCGGTACAGGTTTCCAATTGAGCTAAATAACGGGGACCTACTTGTTGTACATATCTTGTTGCATTTGTTTGCATCCTATTCTTATAATAATCGGCAATATTGCGAGGTGCCGATGAAACAGTGTTAGCTAAAACTGTAGATGCTGCAGCCAAAGTTAACCAAAATCTCCAACTTTTATGCTTTCCCTTAGGTTTTTTCATTTTTGTCAATATATTTACTATTTAGTAATAAATATACTTTTCAGGGGTTTCTATGAACTTAGATATCTTAATTTTACAAAATAGTAAGAAAATATGAGGTTTCACAAATGAAACAAGTGAAATTTGTTCAAAATGGAATAGAAGTAGATGATCAATATGTACATCTAACTCGCCAGGAAATGAATATATTTCTTCGTTTATATGGGAGTAGAGGTAGAGTTTGGAATAGTAGTTATTTAGCCGATCTAATAGGTCCATATATCGATCCATCAACCCTAAGAGTTCATGTAAAAAATATTAGAGGAAAATTGGGAAATAATGCAATAAAAAATAGACGAGGTCATGGTTATTCAATTGGTGATGATTGGGTTGATGATACAGATACTTCTGATTAAAAATTTAATAATAGATAAATCAATTGGCTTCAATCAGATCTCTATCAAATCCTAGACTAATAAGAATCTGTTTTGCTCTATCTACATGATTTCCTTGCAATTCTATATGACCTTCTTTATGTGACCCACCGCAGGCTAATTTTCTTTTTAGATTAGAGGTGATGGATTTGACGGATTTTTCATCAATTCCCTCGATAATCGTCACCGGCTTCCCGAATTTTCTAGTCGTCATATAAACTTTAATTCTTCTTGCTTCTCTCTCAATAATCTTGCACGTACAAATATCCAAAGGCAAGCCGCATGTTAAACAATTTCCTCTGTCAACCATTTTCTTTTAATTCACCATTTTTATGATTCTGAAAATAGAACCTATTAAAGAATTAACACAATATATATAAAAATAATTATTTACTATCATCTATTCTTTCTCTCCTTTTTTAATGTAAGAATTCTTGCCACGTCTCTCCTTATCATCTTTATTTTACCAGGATTCTTAACGTTTCCCCCCATCTCTACATTTCCCTTTTCTTTCATTAACTCTAGTCTTGTATCAGCTAGTTTTTTATTCAAATCTTCATCCTTCATTTTTCGTATTTCCTTTATCTTCAACTTCTTTCACCTTTTCAGATATTCTTTTTGCCGATAAATCTTCTGGTATTTCTTTTAATATTTTGACCTGAACTCCAACCGAGCCCAGCTTCAATATAGCATGGGAATAGCCTTTATCTATCAGATTATCTGCGTAATAGCCAGCGTGCTTGATATAACCATTTTTAAATGTTTGAAATCTTCCTCTTTCACCGCCTAGTTTACCTGCAGTTCTTATTTCTACGCCTACTGCTCCGGATTCCATGATTTTTTCCAGAAAGAAATTGACAATTTTCTTATAAAAACCTCCTCTTTCAATGCTTTTTGCTATTTTGTTAGCTACAATTTGCGCATCCAAAAAAGGATCGTCTACTTCTTTTACATCAAGCATCGGGTTATCCATTTTAAATTTTTCTTTTATCTCATCAGTTATATCGTTAATCTTCTTGCCTGACCTGCCTATAACCAATCCCGGCTTTTCTGCAAAGACCGTTATTCTTGTCCCTAGAGGTGTTCTCTGAATGTCTATATGGCTGTATCCAGCACGATCGAATTTGTTTTTCAGATATTGTTCTATTTGTGATTCTTTCATTCCTTCTTTTATAAAATATTTTTCTACTGCCATCATCTCTCCTCAACAATCATCTCTAATTTGCATAACTTCGATCTTTTTCCTCTATGAGACCATCTACTCTTTGGGAGCATGAATGTAAACGTTTTATGGGCCACTGCATGTTTAATAAATAGCTTATTAGAATTTAATCCCGCCGATTCTGCATTAGCCTCTGCATTCTCTAAAACAGACAATATTTCCTTGCATGCTGTCTTATAATACCTTCCTGAAAGGCTTCTTTTTTCTTCTATAAGATCATTCAAAAGCGATTTTGCTTTTGTTGTAGGTTTGTCTCTGATCTGACTGCATATGTAAATAGAGTCTTTCAACGAGGATTGTGCCAATGAATTCTTTGAAATAGCTGTTTTTCCCATGAAACCACTAAATAGAATTAAGATTATTTAAATCTTGCTTAATGAATTTGCTTAAATGCATCTTTCCACCGCTTATTAAACATATACTGTTAGGTTTTTAAATATAAAATAAGTAGAGATTATAATGACTTGGAAACTGACAGATAGACAAATGATTGGCATTGTATTAGTCGTATATGGTTTGTCGATCGGATTAAATGCAATACTAACCACTATTGCCTTAAAACAATACATGAATCCGGCAAAAGGATTGAGTATGATCTTAGTGTTTTCATATGCTAATGTTATATTGAATTTTTTGTTTTGTATAACACTGCTTCTTTTAGGAAAGAGATTTTTCAAAGAAAATAAAAGACGTTAATTATCTTATTTACAAGCTCTAATTATTTCAATGGGATATGTTTCGATGCTCTAGTAGCGCCTACGCCTGGTGCAGAATGTCTTACTCTCCCTCTAGTAAGCGCAAATTCGCCCATTCTATGACCAAGCATCTCTTGTGTGACTGTTACAGGAACGTAAGTTTTGCCGTTATGAACGCCCAACTTCACACCCACTAATTGGGGGACAATAACCAAATCTCTTTCTTGTGTTTTATGAAACTTATCAGGATATTTTTTCACATTTTCCAAAAGTTTTTTTTGCCTTTCAGTCAATCCTTTTTTTAACAATGATCTCCTTTCACGACTAGTTATCATCTTAGCAAATTGCTCTAGACTTAATTCTTTCAATTCCCCGAAAGATTTTCCTTTGAATGCGAATACTTTTGCCATAATATCTTCTAATTATACTGAATGAGAATATTTAAATAATTATTAAAGGAATCGTCCTTAACTAGTTCTATATCTGCTTGTTAAATATCCTATTCCGGCACCTGCTCCCAACGCAATTAAAGTTATAGCCACTCCCAACAACCCATATAAAGCAGCATTTTTATATACATCCGTAAGATTTGTCATTGAATTTAATAATTGTTGTACATGTTCTGGGGATTGTGCTATTTGAGATATGACTTCTCCTCCTTGACTTAATTCTCTTGAAACACAATCCCAATCAAAACCACATCTGAATACATCACCTAATGTATTTCCTACTGTTCCACCTACCTTTCCACCGAGACATTTAAAAACATCTCCAGCTAGATTGGCACCTCTCTCTCTCACATAACTCACGTTTGCATAAAGATCTGTTAAATCAGGTAATAACCAATGAACAATTCCCTCGCCACGTTGAATTGGATAGCACCCTTGAAGATCTCTAGAAACTTGTTTCAACAATTCCATTCTTGTTGCTGCTGATTTTTCCGCACCATATAAAACACCTATGAACCCTCCAGCTGTT
>CAYJTF010000020.1:0-3417 GCA_964373165.1 uncultured archaeon | reverse complement strand
GATAAAAAGGTTAACATATCTCAATTAAGCTCAAAATTAAGATAAATATGCCGTTTTTATAAGAATTTAATTCATTCGTATTATACTAATCATGTAACTACTTCTTTCTCTTACCCATTCTCCTTGGAGATATTGAACCAACCTTTCTTCCTGGCGGTGCATGTCTGGAAACGCTTTTAGGAATACCTGGCTTTGTTTTACCACCGAACGGATGGTTCACAGGACCCATAGCCACACCACTAACTATTGGATAAAGTCTTCCTCTCTTCCTTGAAACAATAAATCTTGTGCCTGCCTTAACCCACGGTTTCTCTCTTCTGCCAGAGCCGGCCGGTGTGCCTACTGTTGCAAGGCAATTCCCGTTCATCTCTCTTATTTTACCGGACGGGAAAGAAATTCTGACTTTATCTTTAATTTTGCTCATTATGGTAGCAAAGCTTCCAGAACTTCTGCATAATTTAGGACCAGAGCCGGGATTTGTTTCAATGCCGAAAATTCTCATGCCTTCCGGTATTTTTCCTAAAGGCAATACGCTTCCCAAACCAAGTCCTTCCCAGTATTTCATAGAATCTCCTACTTTGATACCTTCGGGAGCTATGTGCAATTTTTGAACACCATTAGGAAATTTAACAATCGCTAAAGGAGAATTTCTACCTTGATCATGAATTATGTCTATTACTTGACCGGAAGAAATGCTCTTAGATAGGTAATACTCTACTTTGCCAGCGTATCTGTGAGACGGCGCTCTATATCTCGGGCCCCCCTTTCCTCTTGCTCTCTGAATAATTCTCTTACCCATCTATAACACCTAAATCATGCCCAATTTGACAGCAACATCGGCTGCTGCGAACTCCTTCTTTAATTTTATGAAAGCTTTCTTTTTGCCTTCTCTTGTTATCGCGGTATTGATTTTCTCTATTTTAACTTTGAATAATTCCTCAAAGGCTTCTTTGATATCCTTCACTTTGGTTTTTTTATCAACAATGAATACAATTTTATTCTCTTTCTCTACTAGAGATACGTTCTTTTCTGTCATGTGAGGATATTTCAGAACTTCATAAGCATCCATCTAAAACACCTTTAATTTTTCCATAGCTGATTGTGACCATATGGTCAACCTTCCTGCATCTGCACCAGGAGCCAAAATTTCCGTGTTTAAATCATCAACCCTTATTACATTAACACCCGGTATATTAACGGCTGCCTTGCTTATTCCCTTATCATCTGTCACCACTAATAATGGGCCTATCTTCTTCTTGTATCTTCTAGCTCTAAGTTTTCCTCTGCCTGGTTTTTCTTTTTTAATCTGACATCTCTTTAATTCGTCTTTTAATCCCAATGATAAAAGCAGTTTCTCAAAATCCTTGGTTTTCTTTATTTCTTGGACATTATCTTCTAAAACTATAGGCAGTTCATTTATGCCACTAACCCTGTGTCCCCTGTTTTGGACCAAGATTTTGTCTGCCGTAGCAGCAATGGCCGATTTTAACGCGACGATATTTTCTCTATTGTTAATTTTTAATTCCCATACTTTCTCGACTTTAGGTGGATGGGATCTTCTACCCTTAACTGTTTGTGGCACCTCTCTTGCACGGAAGGTCATATGAGGAGCACCGCCATGAAGTCTAGGCATTCTAGCCTTATTCTTATTCATCATGGAATATCTGTATCTTCTCTTACCATGATAATGAGCTGCTGTTCTCATACCTGCCATAACATCTGCGCCGTAAGGCTGTCTTTTAGCACTTTGTAAAGATAATACTGATCTCTTAATTAAATCTGGTCTGAAAGGAGATTCGAAAATTTTCGGTAGGTCTATTTTTGTTTTCGTTTTTCCATCTACACTGTAAATATTAACCTTCACTTAAATCACTTCTTTATTTCTTTAATTTCAGATATTAAAAGCGGTGTTTTCGGCGGTCTTAAAGCATGTCTCATCATTATTAATCTTTTTTTCGGGCCAGGTATAGAACCTTCCAGTAATAAATAATTTCCTTTGACAACACCATAATTAGTAAAACCGGATGCAGGATTTATTTCATTCAGTTTATCTCCAATTTTTACGACACGCTTATTGAACTCAGTCCTTGTGAAAAATCCGAGTTGACCCGCTTGAGGAATAGTCCATCTTATTCTTCTAGGTGTCTGCGGACCCAAAGTGCCTATGTGTCTTCTTCTTTTAGCTGCTTTTCTGATTTGGATTTTAACGCCCCATCTTTTGACCACACCTTGAGTTCCAAAGCCTTTTGTAACAGAAGAGACGTCTATATACTCTCCCTCCTTGAACACTTCATTTATTTTCAGTTCTTTACCGAAAACTCCACGAACGAAATTTATTTTGTCTTTAACGGAATTGCCGCCAACACCTAATTCAAAAACCTCCGGTGTTTTTTTGCCTACACCTGATACATTAGGCTGGGCTCTAACCACAATTGATACATCTGATATTTTATCACCATTCTTCCCAACTTCTTCAAACCTTGAAACTGGATGACCCACTGGTTTCAGTTTTCTCATAAGATGTTTGTCTTTTTTTGTATTCTCATCCCAAATTTCCGTTAAAACTTTTGATCCGTTATGAGTTGATGTATAGAATCTGACAGCAAGAATTTTTATGGGAGGACAGTCCAAAACTGTGACAGGAATAGAAATTTGATCACCTTTTGTCGGTGAGTTTTTTCTGGTGTCTACAGCAATAACCTGAGTCATTCCAGCCTTATAACCAGAAAATCCGATGATCTTTGCTGTGTCAATATTCGGCCATCTGTTAATATGTGGATAGATTCTTTTTGCTCTTTTTTTAGGAACATACGCAAGCGAACCTCTTCTAGATCTTTTGGTTCTGGGCATTTATATCACTCTTAGAATTTATGATGCAAGGTTTAATAAGGTTTTCTTTTATATCGAATTAATACTATTTAAAGCAATAAATTATTTTTTGTTCTCAGACTTTGCGCCTACCAATGCTGTTAGGAGACATGAAAATGATAGAGGCCACGTTTCTAAAAAATCAATCCAAAAATTGTCAGGTCTTAAATACATTCTAGCAAAACCATCCAAACCCAAAGAAATTAGAAATAACGCAAAACTTGCACGTGCTACTGGATCTTTCACAAATTCTTCGAAACCTTTCTTTATTCCAAATTCTTTATTATAATATATGAAGATGCCCATGCATCCGCCCAATTGATCTAATTGGGCGTAAGCAACCGGAATAATCGCACCAGGGAAAGATGAGTAAATATCAATTCTTGCATTCGTTAGAATTAAGTGTGGCAGCCATGACAACAAAGCACCAGCTAATCTGCCACCAACATAGTAAGCTACACGACTTCTTCTCCCATGCTCTTTTAAATATTCTCTTAAATTTACAGCAACATAAATTCCCTCTGAAAGACTGTCAGATGTACCAGCAAA
>CAYJTF010000019.1:3183-15502 GCA_964373165.1 uncultured archaeon | reverse complement strand
CCTCGTGGTTGGCTTCGCATTTAAAGGTCATCCAGAAACAAACGATGTCAGGGACAGCCCCACTTTAGATCTCCTAAATTATTTGAATGATCACGGCTCGCAAGTAATAGGATATGATCCTGCAGTAGAGGATTGGAAAATAAAAGAACTGGGAGTTCAACACGTCAGTAAATTAGAAGAAGGACTGAAAGAAGCAGATGTGGCAATATTCATGACAAACCATAAATCGTTTTCCGACCTAAATGTAAATGAGGTCTTCTCCAATATGAAAAAGGATAGCATAGTATTTGACGGATGGGGCTTATTTAAGAAGAATGAAATAGAAGACTTGGGATTAATATATAAAGGGATAGGAATTGGGTAATTCTCTTGTTACCGGTGGTTTGGGATTTATTGGTTCTCATTTAGTCAGAAGATTAGTTGCAGAAAATGAAAGAGTAAAAGTTCTTGATAATGGATGGAGATTCGGAAATAGAAATTTAGAAGATGTCTCTGATAAAGTAGAAATTATCGACGGCGATATAAGAGATTTCGATGTTGTAAAAAAGTCAATGAGAAACATAGATAGAGTATATCATCTAGCAGCCATTTTAAGCACTCAACATTTCTATTCGCATCCTTGGCTGGTTTTAGATGTGGGTGTGACTGGAACATTGAATGTTTTGAAAGCTATCGAAGAAAATCCAATAAAAAGATTTCTATTTTTATCATCCACAGAAGTTTATGGTAATCCTTCGATATTTCCAACTCCAGAAAATCAGCCGTTGATGATACCAGATTCTCTGAATCCGAGAGCGTCCTATTCATCATCCAAGCTAATAGGTGAGACGTTATGCTCGGCCTATGCAAAAAAAAACAGGTTTGATCTAACAATAGTAAGATTAGAAAATCCTTACGGCCCAAGAATGGGGTGGAACCATGTAATTTCAGAATTTATTAAAAGAATTATTCTTAATGAAGAATTCACGATACAGGGTGATGGCATGCAGACGAGAAGTTTCTGCTACATAGATGATGCTATTGACGGCATAATCAAAGCTGCAACAACTGATGAAGGCAGAAATGAAATATTTAATATAGGGAGTGATAGCGAAGTTTCTCTTAATCAAATAGTTAATCATTTGAAAGAAATTTCTGTGAAAAATTTCGAAATTAAATATATACCAAATTCTAGCGGAACTATAAATAAAAGATGGCCTAATATATCTAAAGCTCAGGCTGTTTTGAATTATAGACCCAAAATAAAAATTAAAGAAGGTTTGAAAAGGACTTTTGATTGGTATAAAAAAGAAATTAATTGGTGGTTGAAGAATGAAAAATCAGGAAAGTATCCTTGGGGAATTAGAAACACTGATTGAAACTTTTTATAAATTAGAAAAACAAAAAAACATTGAACCTGGAAAGAGAAAGATACAAGTAGGCACACCTTACTATGATCATCAAGAAACAAACAGAGTTTTGAAAACGTTATTGTCTGGATGGATCACCCAAGGACCGCAAGTAAAAGAGTTTGAAAACAAATATGCCGAATATTGTGGATCAAAGTTTGGAGTTGCGGTGAACTCGGGATCATCCGCTAACCTTCTAGTATTAGCTACATTAATGGACAAAAGATTTGGAAAGACTAGATTAAAAAGAGGTGATGAAGTTATTGTTCCTGCCGCTACATTTCCAACTACAGCCACGCCATTAATACAGTTGGGTCTGGTCCCAGTTTTTTCTGATGTGGACATAGAAAGTTATACGTTATCACCAGAAGAAGTAGAAAAAAATATTACAAAAAAAACAAAGGCCATATTCCCTGTGCATTTCTTCGGACATCCCGCGGAAATGGATCCTATAAATGAAATAGCTGAAAAACATGACTTGTTCGTTATAGAAGATTCTTGTGAAGCTCATGGAGCAAAATATAAAAATAAAAAGGTTGGGTCATTAGGAGATGTTGCAACATTCAGCTTCCACGTAGCACATAACATGACAACAGGAGAGGGAGGAATGATTGTTACAGATGATTATCACATAGCCGATCTGTCGAGAATATTGAGACAATTTGGAAGAGCTTGCTTCTGCGATCATTGCAATAAAAAAAGAGAGGAGACATTGAACGAAGAGATGAAGGAATATGATCCTAGATATCTCTTTGAATATTTAGGATACTCTACAAAAATGGTTGATATGCAGGCTGCCTTTGGTCTGGTACAGTTAAGCAAACTAGATAATATGACTGAAATGAGAAGAGATATAGTCAGACAATTCAGGAAATATTTAGAGCCGTACTCTGATACTATAAGACCACAAGCAGAAAAAGAGTGGGCCTATCACAGTTACTATTCGTTCCCGATGCTAATTACGGATGAAGCTAAATTCACAAGGAGGAAACTGGTTGATTTCTTGGAAAGCAGGAATATTGAAACTAGAGGATTGATGGGCGGTAGCCTAGCTCACCAGCCAGCATTCATTGGAAAAAAATTCAAGACAGGTAATTTAGTAAATACTGTCAAAATAAGAGATAACGGCTTCTTTATAGGCTGCCATCCAGACATAACGAGAGAAGAAGTGAAATATGTGGGAGATACCTTTACAGAGTTTTTAGAGCAGCATAGATAATAAGAGCACTAAACCTCATAAAAATGAGTGAAGATAATATATGATTGAAGGTTATTAATGAAAAATAAAAAATAGATTATCTTTTCTTTGTACCCATAGGACCTTCTTGTCTTAGGTTCATTTGACCTCTCATATATTGAAATAGGCCGTTAATCATGGATAACACTCTGATTAAAGAGGCCCATAAGAAAAGTGTGGAACACCACCACAGTCTAGATAAATTTTTTTCTTTTGATTTTATGAACATCCACAAAGCGTAAGCTAAGAGTGGAACAAAAAATATCAAAGCTAAAAACTTATTGAAAAACAGTAAAATTAAGCCGAGAACCAGTAAGCCTATCGGTCCTGATGGTATTGCAAACATACCCATAAAAGTATGTGGATATTTTTTAATTAAAGGCCAAACTGTCCTGCCGTGCCACCATCTTTGAATCGTAAACTCTCTTAATGAATGCGGTTCGTGTTGTCTAGTCTCAACGTCAACTATCGCTAGTTTTTTTCCAAGGAATTTGTACTTTTTCAGCTGTTCAGGCAAGTCAACATTATCATCACCCGTTCCAATCGAAGGATCAAATCTAACCTTCTTAAAAACTTCTCTTCTAAAAGCAGGGCCGAGCAAGTCTTTTGATCCATGATCCAGAACTAGTTGATGCTCAAACCATGTATCTTCAATTACTTTGAATTTGTTCCAAACCACATAATTATCTTTCAAGCCTCCAGCTAATTTTTCCAAAAAATCTTTTCTCGTTAAGAATGTATCGCCATGAATGAATATTACATACTCGCCCGTCGCATTATCCACACCATAATTTCTTGCATTAGCCGGACTACATTTATTCCCGGATTCCCTCTCGTCTAGAACCTTCATTGTAAAATCTTTCCCTTTCAATTTTTTTTGCATTTTTTTAGCGATAGAAAACGTCTTATCTTTTGAGCCACCATCGACTATCACCAGTTCAAGCGACCTATAATTCTGTTCGTAAACGCTCTTAATTATTTTTTCAATGTTCTTTTCTTCATTAAACACTATAGGAATAACAGAAAATTTAGGCCTGTTCATATAAATTTCCACCACGCTTCAGTTCGATTTATTTATTCTTATTTAGAAGTTAAATAATAATATTTCACATGTTTTATGATAAAAACATTCGTAGCAAATATGTATAATAAATATCAACAGTGGTGTACTAATGAAGTATTACAAAGAGTTCAACAAACCAAAATTTTCTATAAAAGGAGAGGTTGTTGATGCTTTAATCATACTGATATTATCAATTTTTGTCTTTCATAAGATTCTTGGGCCTGGGTATTTGATTAGACTGGATCTGGAGTTTCCGTTTGATTTAAAGCAAACTGTTAACAGATTTTTCTATGTATGGGATCCGTGGGTTAATATGGGATTGGGCTCGTTGAGCTATGGTGATTTCACATGGTGGATTATTGCACTACCTGCATTTTTAGGCATCAATGAAGCTGTTATCGGTAAAGTCGTTCACATTCTAATATTAGCAATGGCAGGATGGTCCTCGTATTATCTTTGTCACTACTTGACTAAAGGAAAGAGACTACCAAGCTTAATAGGATCTTTTGTTTACATGTTCAACCCGTGGGTCTTGGACAGAATAGTCTGGGGACATTTCACAATATACTTCGGCTATGCGTTGCCTCCACTCGCTCTTGTATTCTTTATCAAATCGCTGGATTCTTTAAAAACAAGGGATTTTATAATTGCTGCCTTTGTCTTGGGCATACAATTATGGGTGGATCTATATCTATCTTACATCTTGCTTCTAGGAATGTCGATATACTCATTTGTCTGTTTGTTTTCTAAAATCAAAAAAGAAGGTTTGACACAAGAATTAATAAAAAGAATGGTCATCGGCGTTATTTGCATGAGCTTAATACCTTTAGTAATGCACGCTTTGTGGTTGTTGCCTGCTGCATATAAAGTTCCTTCAGAAACATATTTTGGCTCTGGAGAAAGAATGTGGGTAGAAGATTTATACGGATATAGCTATCAAAGCACATTCCAAAATATCATCAGGCTAAGGTATTTCAGATTTTCATACTTCAAAGATATGGAAGCAAAACTGATTGAAAAGCCAACATTTTACTCTCTAACTTTTTTAATGCCTGTACTTGCATTTACAACAATCCTCTTTACTAAAAAAAACGAATACGTCAAACCGTTTTTTGTTTTGCTAGTATTTTTCCTTGTGTTAAGCAGCGGAACAAATTTACCTTTCAAAATATACGAATGGATGTGGTTTCGTGTCCCGGGTATAGCAATATTCAGAGACGTCAATGCGTGGATTTATTTTGTTGCACTGTGCTACTCTGCTTTATACTCGATAATGAGTAGTTCTGTAATAGAAAAAA
This sequence comes from uncultured archaeon, assembly GCA_964373165.1. Lineage (GTDB taxonomy): Archaea > Aenigmatarchaeota > Aenigmatarchaeia > CG10238-14 > CG10238-14 > JAGVVZ01. The sequence goes on along the minus strand of CAYJTF010000019.1, from coordinate 10,516 downwards.
TTGAAAATACGTTTGTGACACGTTCCTGGGAAAAAAAGAGATTTACTCTATCCAGTATGCTAATCATAATTTTTATCGGAATAGTGTTTATATCTATCTTAGTCAATTCTTGGCCGATGTTTACAGGTAATTTCTATAATAAGTTGAAAAGCTTCCAAGTACCAAAAGAGTACAAGGAAATGAGTAATTGGTTTAAACAGCAGAAAGACGATTTTAGGGTATTGATCATTCCTTATCATTTCGGTATATGGAGTGTCTGGGCTGACGAGCATATCCACAATCCTCTCTATATATCACCACCCAAACCAATAGTAATAGGCGGCAGGGCTGTACCAACTTCTATGCCATTTTTAGATTTTCTTCAAAATGTAGTGAGAGCGAGAGAAATTTCAAGCAGTATCAATCTGGGGAAAATCCTATCAATATTCAATATAAAATACATTTCGGTTAATGGAGATATCGACATAAGCCACACTCCATGGTTCCAAGATCTCCAACCGGCAGAAGAAGTTAACAAGTTTCTTTCTAGTAGGAAGGAGTTGTCACTTGCAAAAAAGGATGGATATCTGAGTGCTTACACAAACAACTACTTTACATCACTATTCACTGGGTCATATGACAATGCAATTGTGGTAGGCAGTAGAGATTTGGTACTGTCAATGAGTAATATAAACAATTTCAACTTTAACAAACTATCAATGATTTTCGCTGATCAATTGAATAAAGAAAAGTTAAAAGAAAAGATAGAAAGATCTGACTATATGATATTCCATGAAAAGAATATAGACGATTTGATCTTCCTCAATGTTGATGATAAATATGAAATAATACCTGCAAATTACGCAGGAAAATTTAGTGATTCAAATAAAAATTGGGTAAGAAAATTTTTCTTTCCTTTGATTTCTGACATAAATTTCATGGGAGAATATTATAATTCTGATATCATACTAGCAACCGGAGATCAAGTAATGATAAATGTACCGTTCAATATAGAAAATACGCAAAACTATGAAATTTGGATTAGAACTGCTAGAGGTCCAGAAGAGGGTGAATTGTCAATAAAAATCGATAATAAAGAAATTTCTAGATTTCAGTTATATGCAAACTCTTTTGTTGGTTTTAAATGGATCAGAATAAACGAAAAAAAAATAGGCAGTGGTGATCATAAGCTGACTTTAACAAAAATTGGAAGTTACGGAGAGGTTATAATAGACAGAATAGTGATAATACCACCGGAAGAATTGAAATTGAAAAAAGAGGAGTCTATGAACTTCTTAAACAACAAAAAAATTGTCTTATCATATAATAAGGAGCTTAGCTTTACAAAACCAGGTTGGATTATAGGCAGTACTAATAAATGGCCTGAAAAATGGAAGTTTGATGGCATTGGATTTACAAGAAATTACAGCTTCTCTGTTGACAACAATATAGCGAATACAACCTATGAAGGAACAAACAATACTTACGGATATTTCTGGACAAAAACAAAAATTGCCGTTAGCGATTATCCATATTTGATAGTTAGAGTAAAGGGAACCTCAAACGCAGAATTTAAGATATTCCTTAATGGAAAGGATTGGAAATATCAGTGGGTAAATGTTCCGGACAACTGGGTCAAATCACCTGAAAATTTCACAACTTACATATTCAAAATGCCTGCCGGAATTTATGGAGAAACAATAGAACAAATAGCATTAGTCACGAAAAGTGTGGATGAAAATCCTGCCATTAATTACTGGGAATATTTAATACTAAGCAAGAAAAAAGAAATTTCATTTGGAATTACAGAATCAGAAATATTTATTCCAAAAGACGGGTATTATACTATTGCTATTCAAACATTAACCGGATCTAAAACAGGAAAAATTTCCATTGGCATAGACAATAAAAAGTATGATTTCAACACAACGACACTTGGTAGTTCTGAATACAAATATATATATGTCGGTCCTCTATTTTTAGATAAAAATCACCATAAATTCACCATAGAATCTGATGGCAATGATCTAACAGAAGTTACCCACATATTTATCTACAACGACAACAATGAAAAAAGCTCTACTTTAGAAGAAATATTTCCAACTTCAGTAGAGTCGCCAGAAATAAATTACAAAAAAACCAACCCAACAAAATATATAGTTTCAGTACTTACAGATAAGCCATTCACTCTGACATTCAGAGAATCATTCTCTCCTGAATGGGTAGCCACATCAAATGGCAAAGTATTTGATCATTTTCTCACATATTCGTCTTTAAATGGATATTTGATAGATAAAACAGGAAACTTCGATATAATCATAGAATATAAACAGCAAAAATACAGATACGTAGGATTTCTGATATCTGGAATTGCAACAGTTTGTTTAATCATGTATATATTCTATCCAGAATTTCCAAACTTAGTTAAAAAGAAGGTTAAATCATTTTTTTCTCATAAATTTTATGACTAGATATGAGAGTTGGAGTCTTTAGCCCAGACTATTTAATGCCAAAAGAGGAGGCGGGATCTTACATCCATTTACTACAAAGACAGCTAAGTGGATTGGCAAATCTGAATCATAAAATTTTTGTGTTTGCGGATGGTGAAACAACACAATTCAATAAAAAAAATAAAATAAACATCATTTCAATAAAAAACATTTTTAGTAAGAAAAAATCATTCTTCACTTATCACTTTTCTGGCATGCCTATGCCATCAACTTTCAACCAAGTCAAAAGCCTTATCACCAAATCAAATCTGGATTTAATTTATGGATGTGGATCTCCTTTTTTTGGAACAATCATATCGATGCTTGGAAAAAAAACGAAAACTCCCACAATATACTATATCTACGAACCGCTGGTAGAAAAAAAATGGGATGTGGATGTGATACAAAATAAAACTCCATTGGGTTATCAACTAAGAGATTTTTTGATAATGAGCATGAGAGATATACCGAGGAATAGAATAAATATAAGACGCGGTTTGAGCAATATTGACAAGTTGGTGGCTTCTTCTAAATTTACTCTTAATTCTCTGAAAAATGTTGTTGCGGAACGAGATAATATTCCGATTATCTATCCCTCAATAACAATACCAGAAAGGTATAAAACAAATTTTGAAGGAAAACGAGTAACTTATTTCGGACATATGAGACCGGGAAGGGGAATTGTATCTTTATTAAAGTCATTCAATGAATTAGTTAAAAATAGACAAGATGCAGAACTGTTCATTGCATGCTCTGAAATACATGAACCTACGCTTAGTTTTACGAAATATTATATTAAAAAATATAACCTAGAAAAAAAAGTCAAAATAGTGGGCAAAGTGAAAAATGTCATTTCAGATATACTGTTAAAATCCGATGCAATATTACTACCTCACGAAGATGGACACTCTATCAAGTTTTTAGAAAGTTTATCAGCAGGCATTCCACTAGTTGTAACAAGAGTAGGATGGGCGGAAGAGATAATACAAAATAATGTCAACGGAATATTAGTTGAATCCAAAAATCATTTAGAAATGACTGATGCTATAGAAAGACTGTTTTCTGATAGTTCATTTTCAAAAAAAATAAGCAAAAATGCGAGGAAAACAGCATTTGAGAAATTTGATATAAACAATAACAGTAAAAAACTAGAAAAAATAATGCAAGTTGGTTGATAATGAATATATGGATTTTAGGAATAGATGGTTCTGGTAAAACCACTCAAGCGAAAGAAATACTATCTAGATTAAAAAAGTTCCCTTGTAAATATTATCATCTCGAAGGACCACCAATACTAAAATATTTTCCTCTTTACTCAAAAATACGGAAACATTCCGGCTCAACAGAAACAAAAATAAAAAGACATTGTTATGAAATGTTGTTTTGGTTGGGAATCACAGGAATAGACAATATACTAGATTCTATATTTAAAATAAAGGTAAACGGAATTCTGGTACAAGACAGGATATTTTATCAAAATGCCATAGAATTTTTTGATCTAACACCAAAATGGATGATGAAAATTTATCTCAAAACTCTAAGAAAACCCAATCTCATATTTTTCATTGATATGGATCCAGAAACTGCAAGAAGAAGGAAAATGGAACAGAATGTAGAATTCCTTAATAGACAAAGAAAAAATCTTAATATCGTTTTGAAACTATTGAAGAAGAACGTAATAAAAATAGATGGAACTTTGGAAAAAAATGAAATAAGCAGATTTATTATTAATAAAATTATGGAGAGTATTAAAAATGCTTAAGAATTTTGGCGCTGCATTGCTTCAATACTGTGATGAGAAATTTAATAGAAACACCGATGGAAAGATTGATGCTAAAGATCTAGACGACCTCATTAAAACGGCCGAAAAGAATAAACTGAGCTTTGTTTTGTCCAAAAATCTTATAAAAGAAAAAAGATTTGCCTCTGAAAAAATCTTAAAAGACACGATGGAAAAAGGAAGGAAAAATGTAGAGGTGTTTAATAAAACAGTTGGATTTGTTGACGATGTAATGAAAGAAAGTGGCATAGATTATCTCTTAATAAAAACTTACAAAATTCTGCCATATATTACGAAGGATATAGACATTCTAGTTAAAAAAGATGACCTGAGTGATGTAAAAAAAATAATCACAAAAAATGGCGGAAGTGATTATGAATTCAGCAAATCAAACCAATTTATATTTAAAATACTTCATAAAACAGAAGACACATTTGGTGGTAAGGGTTTATTGATAGATGTCTATCATGACTTTTCTTGGATAAGAATTCCGTGTATGGATGAAAGTTTTTTATGGAATAATAAAAGAAAGGTCAATATCAACGGCATCAAAGTGTTCATTCCCAATATAGAAGCTGATATACTTACGTTCTTTGCACATTCTATATTCTGGCATGGATACATACCATTATTAGACTACATATATCTTCAAAGATTGTTAGATAAAAAACCAAATATGAAACTAATGGAAAGGAAAATTGAAAATTATGGGTGGAGAAATGGCTTTAGATGGTTGATAAACTTCTTGCAAAAAAGCTATCACGATGCTATTAATGATGATAAACAATTAATTCTGCCAATATTAATCCCAATGAATGTAATAAACAACTCTTATAAAGGATACATTCAAAAATCAGCTAATAAATTAAAAGGAATGGATAAGCTGCTGGTATTTGGTGATATAGGATTTCATTCTTATTTTCTACTCAAAGAAAGAAATTGGGTCAAATAAGTTTTTTATTTTTCAGAACTTTCTCAATTTCATTGAATAGTTGACCCGCTATTTTATCCCAACTCAAAGTCCTACCTTCCTCGAATGCTTCTTTCGCCAATTTATCTCTTTTCTCTTTTGAACTGACTAAATTAACTATAGCATCAGCCAGTCCGTCAACATCATATAAAGGAACTGTAACAAACCCTCTCTTAAAGGCTGTGTTAAACATCTTCAATTTATATGCAACTGTTGGTACACCACATCCCATGGCTTCGGCAACTGGCATACTCCATCCGTTCTCATGCCCGGGACAAAGATAAATCTTGCTGGATTTTATGATTTTGTAAACATCATCATTTTTCTGAACAAAACCCAAATAATCAATATTCTTCTCTAAACCTTCATCTTTTCTTTTCTTCCTAAGTTGTTCGACAATTGCTTTTGTACTTCCACCAATTATTGCTAACTTGGCATCTTTCTTTTTTTTAACAACTTTCTTCCAAATATCCACCAAATCTCCTGCGCCTTTATTACTGTTCAAGCCTCCTATGGTTACAACATCATATTTGATGGAATCGGATTTGATGGAATCTAGAGTTTCAAGTGGTATTCCAGCATTATTGATTACTACGTTTTTTTTAGGAAAACCTGCCTTAATTAAATCCACATAAGTTCCTCCAAGCACAGCTACTAAATCTGCATTTCTCTTTATTATTTTAAAACTCAATCTTTGTCCTAAATATGAAAAAATATTATAAAATAAATTGCCTTTTCTTTTTGTTGGCGGCGGTATGGCATGATAAATTCTAGAAACCCAAATAGATTTTGGATAATTCTTTCTCAAAATAAATGCCGGTATTATATCAGGTAAAAAATCGCTTGATGTATATAACACAATAGTCTTATTAGTTTTTGGTACGAATTTTTTTAATTCTCTAAATATGTAAAATAGTCTAACAAAATAAACGAAAGGCACCAATCCAATAGAATTTAACTTGTCCGTTGTTTTAGGCAAAAGATAAAAATCCGTCTCTGGTCCGAAATTTAACCATATTTTCTTTCCGAGTGTTGTAGTCAAAGCTATAATTTGGAAATTATTATCTATGTCATACTTCTTCCACGATTTAAGAACCTGAGGAAATACTATATCTCCACCGCTGATAACATTATCAAATACTACTGTATTTGCAAAAACCAAGAATGGTAATCGAGTTTTCATACTCAATAAATTATAAGTGAAGATATTAATTATTTAGAAACCCACCAATTTGACTTGTCATGATAGTTGTAAGTACAATCCTTGCATACATTTATTTTGTCATATTCATTTTTGACATGCATTTTTCTTAATGCATTTAATCTGAGACCGCCCCATATCTCTTTAATAGATTGTGTGTTCATATCTCCCAGTATTACTTTATTTTCGTAATCAACACAGCATAAAGGAACCCTACCATCCCAACTAACCACCATATCAGTCCACATTAGTCTGCAGGGATCTCTTCTCCTGAAAACATTTGTTGAACTATCATCAATATCTCCAGTCCAATTATGAATTTGTGAAATAGATATTTTATCCACGATGTCTTTCCATTTCTTAATAAATGCTGGTGTCTCTTTCATATTTTGTTCTGTTTCAACATACGCCAACGTAATTATTGGTTCTTTTAGTCCCATCTTTTTTTTTAATTCAGCTAATTTTTTTATGCCTTCGTCGACCCACTCATATTTCAAGTCAATTCTTATATTTTCGTATGTCTCCTTTTTGGCGGCATCAATACTTATATAAACCTCGTCTATACCTGTATCAATAAGTTTTCTTGCATTTTCTCCAAATTTTATTAAACTGCCGTTGGTGTTTGTTGTTACTCTCTTCAATCCCAAAGATTTAGCATAACTCAACTTATCAAAAAACTGGGGATCTAAAAATGGTTCACCAAAACCGTATACAGTAAAATAATTTATGCCTAGTTCCACTGCTTCGTTTGCAATTTTTCTAAACAGATTCATGTTCATTATGCCTATGGGTCTTTCCATAACAGCGTGCGGACAAAAAACACATTTTGCATTACAGCCATTAGTATTCTCTATCATTATCCTATAAGGCGTTTTACTTAGCTCACCCATTCTTTTTTCCATTCTCTTATGATA
>CAYJTF010000019.1:0-3173 GCA_964373165.1 uncultured archaeon | reverse complement strand
AGTCTCTCATAAATAGGATTTTTCACTAATAATTTTGATCTCAAAGCCTTGAAAGCTAATTTTTTGACTGGATAATCAAACACAACTGAATCATAAATCTTATCAGCGATCTTTTTTGGCAACATATAATAACCCCGTTATACAATGTAGGATTTTATTATTAAATAACCTTTTTCCTCGTTGTAATTTTTTAACGCAAACGTTCTACAGTTCGATCTTAGTTTAGTTAGTTCGGCTTTATTTTTATAAAAATATTCTATTTGACTCTTTAAGTTATTTTCTGTTGGTTTTACTAGCCTTCCAACAGAATTATTTATCATTTCTGGCAAGCATCCCTTGTTAGAGGCAATAACTGGAACGCCTGATGACAAAGATTCTAACACGACTCTTGCAAAACCCTCCGAGTACTGAGATGGTATGACAAATAAATCAGCGGTATTATACCATATACTGATTAATATAGGATTTGTGATTTTCCCGGGATGGATTATATTCTTGTGTATTCTTGATTTGTTTGTAACTTCAGAAGATAAAGGACCGTCTCCTATAAATACGAAATTTATGAATGGCAACTTCTTAGCTACGTCCAATAGGACCAGAACACCTTTTTTTTCAATAAAACGGCCAACGAACAAAACAGTAAACCTATTATCTATTTTTAAATTTTCTCTGCAGTCTTCCATATTTTTAGGCTTAAAAATACTTTGATTAACCCATTGTGTGTATATCCACACCTTCTCACTAGGTATACCAGAATCTATAATATCTTTTCTTGAAGGTTCGGCTAGTGTAAGTATCTTATTGAAGGAAGACAACAACCAATAAACAAGTTTGCTGAAAAGTGGTCTGTTTTTTAAATTATAAATTGCATGTGTGCTAACAACAGATCTTTTGTTGAATAACTTAGACAATATTTTAGCAGAAAATGCTGCGTTAAATCCATGAGCATGTATCACATCAATTCTTTTAAAATTCATTATCATGAAAAGAAGGGAAAAGAACAATAACCCAGGAGTTAAATACAAAAATTCTAATAATGGATATTTTTCTAATCTATGAAATAAATTTTGCCCGAACCAATTTATTCTGTATATAGTCAAATTTCTTTTCTTCTCAATTCTTCTGCCTCTCAACTTAGTGGTCAAAGGTTGATAAGTAATTACATAGACGTCATTTCCTCTTTCGGATAAAAATTCACATAAATCGTCCAAGTGTGTCTCTGCTCCACCGATGTTAGGCCGGAAGAAGGGTGAAATTATTAAAACTCCTAGTTTTATTGACTCCATCTTGTTCTATCCTCTATTTTTGAATGGACAAAAAAGCTTTTGAATAAGCTGAATGAATAGACGAACAAAGTAATCCAACAAGCAACTGGGTGAAACAACCATACTTTATCCCTTTTCCTTATATACCCTATTAATGACTGGACAAGCAACGGAATCACCAGAACATTATACAAGACAAATTTCAATAATCTCAGTTTACTCAAAGAACCCCACGGATATTTTCTTAGCTTTATTTTATTGTAATACAAAAAATCTTTGACTCTTCTTTTCTGTTTTTTTATAAAAGTCCGTATGTTTCCTGAGAATATGTGAACTATTCCTATCTTTACCTTAGCAAACTTAGCATGACCAGATTTTACCAACTCCCACACAACATCTATATCAAAGAAATAATCCTTGATCGAACAATCTTTCAACAACTCTCTTCTAAATAAAAACCCATTAGCTCCAATGGTTGGAATTTTTCTTTCATTTAGTTCTATTTTCAAATAATCTTCTTTGTCTTTAATATCAATCGGCATTTCTGTCCATTTGTTCGTTAAGAAGGAATATCTATCATAATTTCCAAGGTATATACACAAAGGATCGTTCGCGCCAATAAGCGCAGAATATCTTGTTATAAATGCATCACTTTCTCTGTATGTATAATAAAGTGGTTCTGTACCAGCTATTTCTTTATCTTCAAATGGCTCCAACATTTTTATTAGCCAGTTTCTGGTAGGAAGAATATTATCCGAATCTACCAATGCTATAATTTTTCCTTTCGCATGCTTAACTGCCACAGCTTTACCTGCTTCAGCTGTTTTAAGAGGATTTTTGACGATCTTATTGGCCTTAAATTTTTTTGCAATTTTTATAGTGTTATCCGTTGACCCTGCGTCAGATATAATTATTTCATATTTATCCTCTGGATAGCTCTGAAACCTTATCGACCTTAAGCATTCATGTAGAGTTTTCTCAGAATTAAATGTGGGTATTATAAAGGATACGTCCATACTACTTAAAAAGAATTTAAAAATAAATGCTTGTTATATGATTTTATTACTATTGTGATTGTATGCCTGTAATGGGATTTTTAAGAATACCTAATCTAACCACGAATAGAAAGATTGTGGAATTGAGTGCATCCTCTTATAATAACATAGCACTTGAATATAGTAAAAAACATTTCAAAGAACCGAAATTCAAAGAACCGTTGAGTTATTTTGTAAAACATCTACCAAAGAATGCTAAAGTTCTAGATGCTGGATGTGGACCTGGCGGCGAATCTGATTTCTTTGTTCAGAATGGGTTTGATACCGTGGGTATAGACATATCAAACACTATGCTGGAAATAGCAAAAAAAAATATATCCAAAGGCAAGTTCATAAATATGGATTTGTTAGATCTAAAATTCGACCATAGCGAGTTTGATGGTGTTTGGTGTTGCAGAACTTTAATCCATATTCCGAAAAAAGAAAGTGTAAATGTATTAAGCAACATTAAAAAAATTCTGAAACCAAATGGCATTGTTGGAATTTGCATAGTTGGAACTGGGATAAGCCAAGAATATATAACAAATGCTCCCTATGACTCACCCGATAAGATTGGAAAATTTAAAGTGTTTTTCAGAGAATTTGGAAAAAATGAGTTAGAAAAAGAATTAAAACAAGCAGGATTCAAGATATTAAAAACAACGAATATAGATATAGAAAGAGAAAGTCACATATTTGTGTTCGGCAAGAAATGATTATTTGTAACCCCTTCTTTTCCGTATAACTCTTTGAATCCATCTAAACAAGTTAGGAAAGATGTATTTTCCTTTCAAGAACATTGATTCAAGAAAACCAACGTTGACCTCAAACTTGTTTTTTTCAATAGTATTTATAATGGCATCAGCAACTGTTT
>CAYJTF010000018.1:0-15746 GCA_964373165.1 uncultured archaeon | reverse complement strand
TGCACAGAGCCATTTCAACCTTTCCATCTTTTTTGATTAAAAAAGGTCCATTTTCCACGTGTTCTATTTCCATTTTACTCATGATATCACCTTACATATCTAATATCAATTAAATTATTAATTTATCCACCTGAGATAGATTGTACCGATTTAACAATAAAATCAGTAATTTGTGCAGCCATTATATTTATGTTAGTCTGAGCTGAAGAGTGAACTGTTATTTTGCTGGTCATGACGGAATATAAAATGATGATAGACATAGCAACGAAAATAAAACCAGAGATTAGATCAGAAATTGTCAGTTTGAATTTTTTCCCCCATAAATCATATTTTACTTCTTTTTTGAAGAAGTTCATTTTTTCCATTATTTTTGTTTTGTCAACAAAATATGATATTAGGAATAATGGAGACACCATACCCAGCACGTAGACTATAGAATAAATACCACCCCATAACATTGAACCTGGCAAAATCGATAAAGCCAAAGCACCAGCCAATACAGGAGCACAGCATAGCGTGGCAAAACCAGAGAATATTCCCATGGCAAATATAGATTTGGCACCCGTTATTTTATTATTCGATTTAGCATAGTATGGGATAGAAAAGTGATAACCCCAGAGTATTGACATTCCCAACCCGAGCAGGAATATGCCACCGAGAATATATATGGTATTATGATATTCCTTGAACAGTTCTCCCAAAAAGCCGACACCCAAACCCAGCGGGAGAAATACGGTCAACAGTCCGAGGAAAAAAACCAAAGTCATAAGAAGAACAGTCTTTCTTTGCCTGAATATTGAAGCAAAGTATGTCGGCAACAAGACGCCTATGCAGCACGGCGCAAATAGCGCTGCTAAACCAGCTATGAATGCCGTTATCAGGGACGCTACAATCAATACCTCCATTTTGAACAAGCTCCATTTAGGCCAAATTTGAAGCGAGAACATCATTGTTTATTGCCATGTTTGGATCATCCAACACGAAACTTATTATTCCCTCTTTGTTGACTATGAAATAAGTATGTCCGGGAAACGATCCTTTATGCATTGAAGATTCTAAATCCAATGCATCATATATTTCCGAGACTAGTGTGTCAGTATCGAAAAGTATTGTAGCTTTTTGTAACTTTGGTTGGGATTTTAAAATTTTATCCCATTCATATTTGCTGTCTATCACAATTGAGACAGCTACCGTTTCATCATTATTGATTCTAGGATCATTGGCTAAAGCAGCAATTTGATTCCAGCATGCAGGATAGCACATAGAGCCTTCGTTGAAAAATAGAACAATGTTCTTTCCTCTATATTCACTCAGTTTGAATGTTTCTCCATTTTGATTAGTTAGAGCGAAATCAGGCGCAACTTTCCCGACAGCCTGCTCAAAGCTGATTTTTGATCCCAATTTAGAGCTATCTATTCTAGCTCTTTTATGATGATCAGACATATCATTGTTATTTTGAGCAGAATCAGTGACAGATCCGCTTATTCTGTTGTTTTTTATTACAGATAATGCTACTGTTCCAATTATGACTAAAATGATGATTATAGCTAAAGTTTTGCTGCTCATATAACAACCTATTAAATTTTAGATATATCAAAATATTTAAATATATGCTTTCTGATTAGTATAACATGGCTATAAAGATAGCAAGTCTGATTAAATTTTATACAATTCTGCTTCTGATGGAAAAGCCAAAACACGGATATGAAATAATGAAGGAACTGGAGGAAAAAATAGGGAAGAAGATCAGCACAAGTCAGGTATACCCATTCTTGGAAATTCTACAAAAGGAGAGTTTTATTAAAATTGATAAGACTGGTGCTAGAGATAAGATAGTATATTCCATCACCCCAAAAGGAGAAGATTTTACAAAAAAAACACTTAGTAGATCAGGTGATCTGTTCTACCTAGCTCTCAAGCCCAGAGTCAGCATTTGTGCACATTGCGGTTGCAAAGTTATTGAAGGCGGTTATAAAGAAAAAATACAAGGAAGAGAACTAGCGTTTTGTTGCCATTACTGTGCCGAATCCTTCAGAAAAAACAAATAATCATCCTATAAAATCACGTTTACTTATTTCTTCTTTTTCTTACCGGAGCCACAACAACCAGACATTTTATTCACCTCTTTATTGATGCTTTATATATCAATATTTAGATATATCAATATTTAAATATTTGTGCCAATAATATAAATAGGTGAAAAATTAGTGAGTAATTTTGACACTAATAAAATAGGAATGACAACGGCAGCAGTATTTGGAATCATATACATAGCTTGCGTGGCTCTGTTTTTATTGATACCTAACCAAGCTTTGACCCTGATATCATATGTGATGCACGGTATCGATATAACAAAAATATCCATGGCACCAAGAATATCCGGCACAACTATTATAGGTCTTATCGAGATTTTATTATTTGGATATTTGGTAGGTGCTTTGTTTGCCAGCGTGTACAATTTCATCAATAAGAGATTTTGATCTGTTTTTGTAATTTTTAGGTGTTCGTTATGCTGAAAAAAATTAATGTTAAAATCGGCGGGATGCATTGCGCAACATGTGCGGTTAGTATAGAGAAGGCACTAAATAGTTTTGATGGTGTCAAAGCAACAGTTAATTTTGGGACCGAAACTGCTTATGTAGAAATAGACACAGATAAAGTGTATGAAGAAAAAATAGTTCAGATAATAAAAAATACTGGGTACGAAGTTATAGATCAACAACAGTCAGTTCAAGACGGTAGAGAAATCAAATTAAAGATTATAGGCATGGACAATCCTCATTGTGTAGGTACTGTTGGCAATGCTCTGAATAGTTTGAATGGCATAATGTCCAAAAACCTTCTTGTTAATGAGAAAGCAGCAATAGTGTATGATCCGAATAAAGTCTCTTCTGATAAAATTAAGAAAGCGATAAAAGATGCTGGATATGAACCGGTAGAAATTGTAGAAGAAACTATCGATAGAGAGAAAATAGCAAGAGAGAGGCACATCAAAGAACTCAGGACTAAATTCTTCATAGGAGCTATTTTGAGTGTTTTAATATTTTTTGGAAGTTTCCCCGAATGGTTCGGGTTCGTTCCAGGAATTTTAGCCAATAAGTTCGTTCTATTGTTGTTGACTACACCCGTACAATTTTGGGTAGGCTTGCAATTTTACAAAGGATTTATTATCGCTCTGAAAAACAAATCGGCAGATATGAATACCCTGATTGCTGTCGGAACGTCAGCTGCATATTTCTACAGCTTGGCCGTTACTTTATTTCCTTCCTACTTTATTCAAAGTGGCGTAGGAACTCATGTTTACTACGACACCGCCGCAATAATAATAGCTTTAATAGTTCTCGGTCGCTGGTTAGAGGCTATAGCTAAAGGAAAAACTTCTGAGGCAATCAAAAAATTGATGAAACTACAAGCAAAGACTGCAAGGGTAATTAGGGGCAAAGAAGAAATAGAAATTCCTATTGAAGAAGTGACGATAAATGATATAGTTATAGTTAGGCCGGGTGAAAAAATTCCTGTTGACGGTGTCATAGTAGATGGCTATTCGTCAGTGGACGAGTCTATGATAACCGGAGAAAGCATGCCGGTTGAAAAGAAAAAAGGAGACAAAGTAATAGGCGCAACTATTAACAAAACCGGAACATTCAAGTTCAAAGCCACTCATGTAGGCAAAGACACTGTATTGCAACAAATAATAAAAATAGTTGAAGAGGCGCAAGCGAGTAAAGCACCAATTCAACAATTAGTTGATAAGGCTTCTTCATATTTCGTTCCAGCAGTCATAGTAATAGCCATATTATCGTTCTTGGGCTGGTACTTTATAGGCATCAAAGGTTTCATCTTTGCATTCACTGTTTTGATAGCTGTTTTAATCATTGCATGCCCATGCGCTCTTGGACTAGCTACACCCACGGCAATAATGGTCGGTACTGGAAAAGGCGCTGAAAACGGGATATTAATAAAAGGCGGAGAAGCGCTGGAAATAGCTCATAAAATTGATGCTGTTGTTTTGGATAAAACAGGGACACTGACAAAAGGCAAACCCGAAGTGACGGATATAATTTCTGTTAGTAAGCTCAAAGACACAGAAATTCTGATGTTAGCCGCAGCTGTCGAAATAGGGTCAGAACATCCACTTGGAGAAGCTATAGTGAATAAAGCAAAGTCGTACAAATCACATATACCCAAAGTAACTGGTTTCAAGGCAATACCAGGTCATGGTGTTGAAGCAAAATATAAAAACAAAAAAGTCTTGTTAGGCAACAGAAAATTTATGAACGATAACAAAATAAGCATCGATAATTTAGACGATAAATTGAAAGGATTGGAAAATCAAGGAAAGACAGCGATGTTAGTTGCTGAAAACAAAAAAGTGTTAGGCATGATAGCAGTTGCCGATACTTTGAAGGAATATTCTAAGGAAGCTGTTTCTGAATTGAAGAGAATGGAACTTGAAGTTATTATGATGACAGGTGATAATGAAAGGACGGCAAATGCCATTGCAGGACAAATAGGTATAGATAATGTGCTGTCAGAGGTTCTACCGGAAGAAAAAGCGAACCAAATAAAAAAATTGCAGGAGAGCGGAAAGATAGTAGCTATGGTTGGCGATGGTATCAATGACGCTCCAGCCTTGGCTCAAGCTGATTTAGGTATAGCTATCGGAAGCGGAACTGATGTGGCGATAGAGACGGGTGATATAATATTAATTAAAGAAGATTTGCGAGACATAGTTATAGCTATTGATCTAAGCAGATACACAATAAAGAAAATAAAACAAAACCTATTCTGGGCCTTTATTTACAACGTTGCAGGTATCCCTATAGCTGCTGGTTTGTTAAATCCCTACAATGGAATGCGACACCATCAAATATAAGCTGCAGCTGCAAACGCTTACAGTTCAATAACAGTCGTGTCTAACTCTCTTCTTATGCGGAAATACAGACCGAAAACTTATTAAAAGCAATTGTCTCATAAATTGAGAGATGATTGTATGAAGAAAATTATATTTAGTTCAAAAATTATAGGGTTGATAATTCTAATGGCTTCAATACTTCTGTCTGTTGTAATATACATACACATTAAAGATATCATTAATATGGGAAAGGAGTTGCATAAAGACTGCCCTTTACCGGATAACGTGTGTCCTTTCAAGAGGAGTATACCCGCAGAATCTACAATGGGTCTTGTGATAGTATCCGGTTTGGCTTTGTTTGGTTTATATCTGATATTCAGCGACATAGATTCTAAAAAAGAGAGTATCATCGAAAGCGAAAAAATCAAAGAAGCTGCTGAATCATTAGAGGGAGAAGAAAAACTGGTGTATGAAAAAATCAAAGAAGCTGACGGTTATATATTTCAAAATGATATCATGAATAAAACGGATTTCTCGAAAGTAAAGGTGACAAGAGTTTTGGATAAATTAGAAACTAAAGGTATCATAGAAAGAAGAAGACGCGGAATGAGCAATATTGTTGTTCTGAAATGATTTGAACACTGTTCTTCGGGGATATTCGAATAAGATTATTCTAGAGAAAACTAGAAACCTTTGATTTCTTTAGTCTTCTTATTAATTATTTTTATTTGATTGTTGTAAGTGATAGTTGATTTTAGTTTTTTGTCGTCCAATATCTGTGGCAACCAATATTTGGCGTCTTCCCACATATGGTCGTATGGTATTTCTGATCTTTTGAACCATTTTGGTATTATTTCATCGCTTTCCGAGGGTTGGCCTTCCCAACTCTCTGATATGAATACATGAACTTTCTGATTCCAGCTTTCTTTATTAGTAAAAAGGAAAGTGATTTCTGCAACTTTGAGTATACTCTTTACTTTTATATTTATTTCTTCATGTGCCTCTCTGATTGTCGCTTCTTCAATAGATTCTTTTATATTGTCTCCAACTTTACCCCCCACGCCAACCCATAAATTCTTTCCGAAGTCTTTCTTTTTTCGGCCCAAAAGAATTCGCGAGATTTTATTTTTGCTTCTTTTGACTAGAAAACATAATGTTCTATCCTTTATAGATTTCATGTTATATCCACAATAAAGAACATTCGCAGAAAAGAATATAAAATATATTCATCTATATGAAGATGAACTTCATTCTCAGAAACAAATATAATTGGCTTCTGTTAGATTGAAACTAGTTTCATCCTAATCCATATAGGTAGTTTCATCTCAATAATTAAATAAAATAAATGAGGCGAATAAAAAAATGGAAACAAACACTCTAATATTGCTTGTAATAGGACTGGTTTTATTAGTTGTTATATTTCAAACATTCGAGCTATTTAATATAATGAACAAAATGGACATTGGAATGGGTGAACCTAAAGTTACTGGTGGGTTTTCTTCACAAGAAGAAATGATGCAAGCGCATCATGGCAGCGGTTCAGGTATGCAAGTAGGTGGGTGTTGATGAGTAAAAAAAATAAAAAGGTTAACCCGGCTTATATAAATTTGGCTTTATTTCTTTTGATATTTGCCGTTGGGCTAAACCAGTTTTTTATTTATAGGATAAATAACAACATGGATTTGATAAAAACAAGCACTGTAAAAAATGAGGTTTCTTCCAGTGAAAACGTTGCATTAGATAACGGCGGATATGAGAAATTATTAGAATACGAGAAGACCATTCCTCTAACACCCGAACAAAACAAACAAATTGTCGGATTAGATATAAATCTGCCTTGTTGTGGAGTACAAAAAATACAAGCTGCAGGTAATTGCGGATGCGGTCATCATTTGGCATTGCACGGATTAGCTAAGTATATGATAACCAACGGATACGATAGAAGTGAAATACAAAACGAAATAGATAAATGGAAAACAATTTTTTATCCTGAATCCGGAAGTGGAAGTATGGGAGGTTGTTGAATGAGTAAAGATAATGAAAAGGGTTTGACTATAAAAATTAAGAATCCCTGGAAAGTTTTGTTTTTTGTTATACTAGCTTTACTAATAGGGTATTTTGTCTACAATAACTACTCGAAAGCACCAGAGACACCAAGAACGCAGGTAAGCGCAGACGACGATCCCTTTAAAGGCGGAAACGATGCTAAAGTTATAATAGTAGAGTTTAGTGATTATCAGTGTCCATATTGTGCTAGAGCAGAATCAGTAGTAGAACAGATAATGGGAACGTACGGAAATAAAGTGAAGTTTGTCTATAGGGATTTTCCATTGCCGGGGCATCAATTTGCACAAAAAGCCGCTGAGGCTTCTGAATGTGCTGACGATCAAGGCAAATTCTGGGAGTATCATGACTTGCTTTTTGAAAACCAGCAATCACTTTCTGTGGACTCTCTGAAAAATTTCGCAAAAACATTAAAACTAGATAGCAACAAATTTGATAGTTGTTTAGACGGTGGAAAATATACACAGGAAGTAAAGAAGGATTTGAAGGATGGTGCGGGTTATGGTGTTGAAGGTACACCAACGTTCTTTGTGAACGGGATCAAAATACCAGGTTTAGTTCCATTTGAACAGTTTAGACAAATAATAGACAACGAATTAAAGAAATAGTGATAACGATGAATTTAGAAAAAACCAGATTTGATTTTCCTGCTATTAATCAGAAAATTAATGGCAGGCCTGTAATTTATTTTGATAATGCTTGCATGAGTTTAAGGCCAAAACAAGTTATACAAGCAATGAATGAATACTACGAACAGTATCCTGCGTGTGCTGGAAGAAGCATGCATAAATTTGCCTCTAAAGTGAATGAGAAAATGAGTGAAGCTCGGGATACTATGGCAAAATTTATCGGAGCCAAGAAATCTGAAGAGATAATATTTACCAGAAACACAACGGAAGGATTAAATTTAGTTGCAAATTCTTTAAAACTTAAGTCAAATGATATTGTAATCACATCAGATAGAGAGCATAATTCAAATCTTATTCCTTGGCAAATACTTTCGAAGACTAAAAATATATCTCATAAAGTAGTTAGATCAAAAAAAGATATGACATTTGATCTTGGAATATTCGAAAAAAATATGAATAAAAATGTTAAATTGGTTTCTATGGTTCATACATCTAATCTTGACGGCTATACACTACCAGCAGAAAAAATAATTAAAATAGCACACGATTACGGGTCATTGGTCATGCTGGATTGTGCTCAATCAGTTCCGCATAAAAAAATTGATGTGAAAAAATTAGATGCAGATTTTGTTGCATTCAGCGGACATAAAATGGTTGGACCTTCTGGAACAGGGGTCCTGTACGGAAAATATCATCTGCTAGAGGAAATGAACCCTTTCTTAGTTGGCGGAGATACGGTTAGTAATACTACATACGATTCGCATACTTTACTAAAACCTCCTGAAAAATTTGAAGCAGGCCTGCAAAACTATGCAGGAAATATAGGATTAGGTGCCGCAGCTAAGTATTTGGACAATGTTGGGAGAGAAAATATAGAAAAACATGAAATAGAGATTAACAGGTTTATAGCACGGAACATTACAGGCATATCAGGTCTCTCAATTCTGGGTCCCGAAGAGGTAGAACAAAGAGGCGGCATATTTTCATTCAATATAAAAGACATACATTTTCATGATATTGCTATGATGCTTGATGATATAGCAAATATAATGATAAGGTCAGGTCAGCATTGCGTGCATTCGTGGTTTAATGCAAATAAAATCGAAGGATCAGCGAGAGCCTCGTTGTATTTTTATAATACAAAAGAAGAAGCTAAGATTTTCGTAGAAAAATTAAAAGAAATATCAAAACTAAGGTGACTAAAATGGTGCTTTGTTTGGTTGCATTGGTCATATTTTCAGTACTTGGAATATTTTCGGCTAAATACAGGGTGCTTGCTAAAGAATCATTCAAATGTGTTTTTAGAATGATCACTTTTAGGCCTTGCGAAAGTTCACTTGAACAAAGAGTAAGATCAAAAATAACATCTAAATTAATTAAACCATTTCCGTCTCTAGCAAAATTTACTCATAAGAATTTTAAGCTGCTGTCATTGATTTTTACAATACTTTTATTTGGTAGTTTATTCTATACTGTAAGAGGAATGTACAATCTAGCTGTCTATGGAACATGCGATCCACATTCGACAACTTGCATATTCAATCCCGGGCATTTGCATTGCGGATCCGAACACTGTTTAGCTACAGGATGCCCATGCGAAGAAAAGGGATGCGAAGCTCCAGATCATGTAGGATGCGATGGTAATTGTACATGTGTTGTTGGAACGTGCGGTTAATATGAAAAAACAAAAAGACGATAAAACAAAAGTAACTGGCATTATAGGCGGAGTAAGCAGTGCCATGGGAATTGCTGGCTTGTATAATGTCTGCCATACTATTTGCGAAGTACTGATAGCCGCATTAGCCATATTTGGAATAACGGTAGTCGGCATGCCACTGGCATTTTTGCAAAAATATGTTATCCCATTTTCCACCATGGGTTTATTATCCTCAAGCATTGGCATAGGAATGTTTTATTGGACTAAAGTTAATTGCAAAATGAAAAAAACAAAGAAAGATTGGCTTTGGCTTATAGTTAATGTAATTGTATTAGTGGTTAGTATAATAGGGATAATAGGTGGTTTAAAATGAAAAAGAAAAAAAATGACTGGTCTTTATATACACTCTTGGCTGTTGTAATATTGATTTTAGGATGGACGTTATACACATTTTTTAAACCGTCAAAAACAAGTTATCCAATGCCAAATGTACAATCAGACGCGTGTGGTGATTTGAATGATCTCAGCAACATACAACATTTGAGTCACCATCCTGGACAATATGCAGGTTGCATAAAAAAAGTAAGTCCAGACAAATTCAAACAAGCTACAGGATTTGACAAAAATGCGTTTATGCAACAAAATGGAATAAGTTAAAAAAAACATGTAACAGTAATATTATAGTGAAAAGTAATGGGGATATACAACGACCTCAGAGATTATGCTATAGTAGTGGTAATAGGTTTCATAATATTTTTAATTCTCTCTTTTTATATTTTTGAGAGAAGAGGTTATTATAATCTTTATATAATGAATAAAGTTTTCGCAGGCACGTCACTTGTTCTCTTGTGCATAGTTCTTTTAATAGGACCGTTATGTGGGTTTTCACAGAAATTCACACTGTGGTTAACTCTCAGAAAAGAGTTAGGCATGTTGTCATTCTTTTTAGCATTAACTCACTCAATAATTTCATTTTTCTTCCTTCCAGATAAATTCCCACCAATCTACTTTTTTAATGAAGAACCAGTCTCATTTGTTTTTGGTTTATTATCTATAATTTTATTGACTGGCATAGCAATTATTTCTAATAACTTTTTCATGAATAAATTGGGTGCACAACGCTGGTGGTTTATCCAAAGATGGGGTGCAAGAATTGCATTTGTTTTTATATTTCTTCATCTGACTATAATGAAATATCGTGGTTGGATAACATTCTTTACAAAAGGTGGTAGCGCAGAATTGGCTAGACCATATTTATGGCCAGCCAGCTTTATAGTATTTATAATTAGCGTTATTCTTATAGGAATGAGAATAATAGATATAACTAGAAATGTTATGAAAAATAAAAAAGGCGTATAACTTGGTATGTGAAGACATAAAGGTTTTACATGAATATATAATAAAAAATAAGTTAGAGTATTCATCTTACGATTTAGTAAAATTAGTTTGTGATAAGTGTTTGTTAAAAGATACATGTCCTTAATTAATAAGAAATTATATTTTTATTATGAAAAGAAAACTAAGGATAGGTTGGTTTTCATTTACTTGCTGCGAGGATTCAACAATACTTTTTGTCGAGTTGTTAAATGATAAGTTTTTTGAATGGAGAGAGAAGATAGATTTCGCACATTTCAGAACAATAAAAAGAAATAACGAGATAAATGATATAGATGTCGCATTTGTGGAAGGTGCAGTGTCAAATCATAAAGAAGAAGAAAGACTGAAAGAAATAAGAAAGAATGCTAAAAGACTAGTGGCCATAGGCAGTTGTGCTGTCTTTGGCAGTCCATCAAATCAAAGAAATTTTTTTGATGATGAAAGATTGAAGGAGATAGCTTTTATTATAGAAAGATTCAAACTAAAAGAAAAAGTGTCCTCTATAAGCGAGGTAGTTTATGTCGACGATACTGTTCCCGGATGTCCCATGAATGAAGAAACATTTGTTACAGTTCTAGAAAAATATATGAAAGAGTTTGGTGTAGTTTAATGCATAATGAATTGGACATAACATTAGAAAATATAAGTAAAACCGAAGGTCATGCCGATTTAGATATTAAAATAGTTGGCGGAAAAGTGACAGATGTTAAATTGAAAATCAGTGAAAATAAAAGATTTTTTACTCAGGCAATAAGGGATAAACCTCTGATCGGTTTGCCTCAACTTGTTTCCAGAATTTGTGGCACCTGCAGCATAGCACATTTGACTTGTTGTACAGAAGCTGCTGAAAGAGCTTTGGAAATAGTGCCAAGTGATCAAACTATGCTGCTCAGGAAGTTATCTATGTATGGTTTGATGATAAGAGATCACGCTATGCATTTGTATTTATTTGTTTTACCAGATTTGTTTGGAAAAGACTCTGTCCTTGAATTTGATGAATCGCAACACGAGCTTGTTCATCAGGCATTTGATGTTAAAGGCGTCGGAAATAATTTATCAAAAATAATTGCTGGAAGATCTGTACATGCAACAATACCGCAAATAGGATCGTTTTCTAAGATACCAAAAAAAGACGAGACGGATAAAATTATCAAGGAACTGAAAGACGTGAGAAGTCATGTTATAGAACTGGTTGATATTTTCCAGAAATGTAATTTTGAATTTAAGAGAAGCAGTAATTTTGTCGCTCTGGCTACAAAGGATTTCAGTTTTTTAGAAGGTGAGATAAGAAGTTCAAGTGGAACCAAGGTGAAGGAAAGCGATTATTGGGATTTCCTCACGAGAGTTGTGATACCATATTCTCAGGCAACAGGTTTCAAATTTGAAGGAAAGGAATATATGGTAGGCGCACTTTCTAGAATGAATCTAAACAAGGATGCGTTACATAAAGATACAAAGAAAGATTTGAGTGACGCGTTGAAGATATTCCCTTCAGATAACGTTTATCACAATAATCTTGCACAAGCTATAGAAATTCTTCACTCGGTAGATCACTCGATAGAACTTTTAGAATCAAATGAGTTTAAAGAAGAATCGAAACCAGAAGTAAAAATAAAGGAAGGTCATGGTATTGGTGTGATTGAGGCACCGAGAGGGACATTGTATTATATGCTATCTGTTAATAGTGAAGGAAAAATTAAATTTGGAAATTTAGTTATTCCGACAGCTCAAAATCAGATTAAGATGGAAAGTGACATAAGAGAGCTTATACCACAAATACTTGACAAAAGTAGAGAAGAGATTGAATTAGAATTGGAGAAACTAATAAGAGCATATGATCCATGCATGAGCTGTGCAAGCCATTTCTTGAAAGTAAATTGGAGATAGCTATTCACTATTCATAAAAGATTTAATTTTTTCTTTCAGCTGATTAAAAACGTTTTTTCTTTCTAAATTCATTGGCACTCCGAATATGGTTACTTTATCTATCATACCAGATTTTTTTAATAGTTTTAGTTCATAACCTAAATCGAAGTCGTGAACAGAATATATTTTCGATAATTCTATGTCATTAAAATCTGTTATTATTTCAACCTTTTCAATTCCTTCAACGGTGTCGATTATATATAGTTCTCTCCCTTCTTCCTTCAAGTTTTCAGATGGATCAAATTCCTTGAATTCTATTTGTGGAAAACTCTTTTTTAAATCACCCATCATTTTTAGTGGTAAGTTATCCTTCTTAATAAGCATATTTCCAAAAACTAGAATTTTTTTTATCATGAATGATGTTCACTTTTTATCATTTAGCATTGCCAAAGCTTCTCTTTTTGCTATTTTTTCTATTACAATGTCCCCAGCTAGTAGAACATAATCATTTATTTTTACCTTCGCTAGTTCAGTATTCGCATCAATTTCTCTTTTATTTACGAGAACCCTGACTTTTTTATCATTGATTTTTAACACTTTGCCTATTGTGGGATTACACATAATTTAATATATTATTGCCTCGATTTTTAAAACAATTTATTAGATAAATTCAAAATCTATTTTTATCTTGTTTACTAATATATTTTTAGACATTTACTGGTGGAATTATGTTCGATGTAATAATAATAGGCGGTGGGGCGAGTGGATTATCGGCCAGCATATATGCCTGCAGAAGAAATTTGAAAACTCTTGTTCTAACAAAAAATTTAGGAGGTCAAGCCTCTAACATACCTGATATAGAAAATTATCCAGGTTTTGAAAAGAGCACTGGTTTTGAATTAATGCAAAAATTTGAAAAGCAGGCATCTAGTTTCGGTGCTGACATTAGATATGAAGAGGCAAAAGAAATAAAACAAAAAGGAAAATTGTTCGTCATTAGAAGCGAGAAATATGAATATGAAGGTAAAACTTTGATACTCGCTTTCGGTAAGACGCCCATTAATTTGAATGTATCAGGCGAAAAAGAATTCAAAGGCAAAGGCATTTCATATTGTTCTATTTGCGATGGTCCATTATTCAAAAATAAAACTGTGGCTGTGACAGGCGGCGGTAACTCGGCTCTTAATACAATTCTGTATTTGAGTGAAATAACAAAAAAGGTTTATGCTGTTCACGAAGCCAATGGATTTAGAGCGTTTGCTACCCTTATTGATAAAGTTAAGAGCATAAAAAATGTTGAGTGCATATTCAATTCCACAATTTCTGAATGTAAAGGCGATAATTTTCTTAGAAGTATAATTATTGAGGATGTTAACACTAAAGTTAAGAGAGAGATACAATTAGATGGTTTATTTGTAGAACTTGGATCAGAAGTTAAAGTTGATTTGATAAAAAATTTTGTCAAATTGAATGAGAATAATCATATAGTTATTAACGAGAATTGTGAAACCTTTGAACCAGATAATAACAGGATTAAGGAAGGAGTTTTTGCCGCAGGTGATGTGACACATTTACCATTTAAGCAGGTTGTTATTTCTGCCGGTGAAGGTGCCAAAGCGGCTCTGCAAGCTGATACCTATATAAGAGGTGTAAAATCATCGTTTATAGCTGATTGGGGCTTGAGAAATAAGAAAGAATAATATGATAATATAATATTAATTGAGGATAAAAATGAAAACAGCTTTATTTATAGCACGTCTTCAACCCTTACATAAAGGTCATATGGCAGTCATCAAAACAACAATGAAAAAATACAAACTAATTATAGCTATTGCAGCAACAAATAAACTAAATTCTGACAACCCCTTTACTTTCAAAGAAAGAGCAGAAATGATAAGATTATGCTTTGGAGATAAAGTCAAGATTGTTGGCATTCATGATATGGAGTATGATAAACATTGGACAAACTATCTTGTGAAAAATGAGAAATTTGATGTTGTGATTAGTGGAAATCCTTGGATTAAGAGATTGTTCCATAAATTGAAAAAAATTGAAAGTCCAAAGTTTGTAAATCCGAAAAAATATAGTGGAATAAAAATAAGGGAGAGAATATACCATGGCAAGACATGGAAAGATTTGGTCCCACCAAAGATAGCTAAATATATGGAAAAAATAGACGGAATAAATAGGATAAAACTTCTTTCAAATGTTGGTTAATTATTGGGTGGCTTTTATAAAAATAAAGAATAGACATTTGTTCTTCAAATATGCCGTTCCATGTGCGGAGACTCTAGTTCATAGAGGCCAGAAAAGTCAAGAATTTGTCAGCAATTTAATAGAAAATATTTCTAGAAATAAAGAAATAGAAAGTAAATGCGAGGAAAATTTTAAAGTAGCATATGCGATGTGCAAATTGATAGCAAAAAGAAAAAATAAAAAAATAATAGACGATGAAGTATTAAGAGAGTATTATTTATTTAATCACGATGAAATGGTAGATAAAAGATTTGAGCAGATGGGTGATTTTGATCCAACAGAATGTAGAATATATTCTGGAGAGGTTATGAGTGTTTCTGAGAATAGCGCACTTGTAAAAACAATTTTAGGAGTGAAAAAATACAGAATAGATTATACCAAAGATCTTAAGATAGGAGATTTCGTAACAGTGCATAGAAAATTTGTGGTTGAGAAAATATCAAAGACTTTAGCTAAAAAATTGTATAAGTTAAAAGAAAATTATTTTAATACACACCCGAAATATGATGTGAGGGTTCATGAATAAGGAAAGTCTAGGAACATTGTTTGCAATAATGACGGCAATTGTTAGTGGTATAGCCATACCAATGAATAAGCTGTTCATTGTTAAACTGGATCCGACTGTTTTTACTGCATTGAGATCCTTGATAATAGGTATTATATTTTTGTTTTTATCTTTATGGCGATCTAACTTTTCATTTAATTCATTTAAAAAAGTGAATTGGAAATATATGCTTTTGATAGCGTTGATAGGAGGATCTATCGCCTTTTTGCTTTATTTTAATGGACTTAAATTAACAACATCTAGTAGAGCAGCTTTTTTACACAAAACATTAACATTTTATGTTGTTGTCTTTAGTGTCTTATTCTTAAAAGAAAAAATATCAAAAACTCACTGGATAGCTTTAACAGCAATGCTTTTTGGAATCTTATTGATCTATTTTACTCAAATAAAGCCGGCTGAATTTTGGCAAAACCCAAGTTTAGGGGATTTGTTGGTGATTATGGCTCTGACATAGATTGGAGTGGAAAGGAAGTTGTT
>CAYJTF010000017.1:0-16197 GCA_964373165.1 uncultured archaeon | reverse complement strand
ATATAAAACTTAAAATAAGATAATTAAAGAAATAGAAAATGCAATAAATCCATTAATATTTTTAAATAAGGAAAACAAAAACTTATACATGGTATTTAATTTGTTTAAACGAAAGGAGAAAGAGACTTCTCAAGCAACACAATTACAGCAACCAGCACCGTTTCCAGAATTCTCTATGCCAATGCAAGGCATAAAAAATGAGATGCCTGAAGAAAAACATGATATGCAGGATCTGTCATTTGATGAACTAGACAGTTGGGGAGAAAGCGGCAGCCCAAGCAATACAAATTTAGAGACATTTTATAGGAAAATTGATTTGGAAGCAGAAGATCTTGAAAGAAAAGTAGCTGACGTAAAGAAAAGGACGAAAAACTTGGATCTGAATAATCCAGAACTTGTTGATTTGTTGAACCTGTATGAAAAGACAAGAACTACAGTAGACGGTTTCATTCATGAAATAGACAAGATGGATTCGAGTGGTTGGGGTACTGACGAAAACACTTCAGCCATTTACAAGTTTAGAGCGTGCAAGAGGCTGTCACAAATGAAACAACGATTGAATGAAGTTGATAGAATGACAAGACAAGCAGGTTTTACAAATGCTAAAGTAACAGAAATTTTGCACACGCCAGCCGAGCAACTGGTTAATAACCTGGGTTCAAAAAAGAAGAAATAGTCTTTGTGTTGTTTATGAGAAAGGTAGGAATAGTATTATCTATTTTTATTTTTTTATTGACTCTGCAACCGGTGTCAGCCTATTATATCGTTTTCAGTTCTAATAGAGATGGCGATCATGATATCTATGCTATGGATAATAATGGTCAAAATGTAAAGCAAATAACTTGGAATAATTATGATGATCATACTCCCTCTATCTCGTCTGACGGAAAGAAAGTTGTTTATTCATCGCCTAGGAATGGGTATATTGACATATATTTAACGGACTTAACTACATCCACGGAGACCCAGCTTACCAGATATCAAGGCAATAATATTTATCCATCCTTTTCTTATGATGGCACGAAAATAGTTTTTTCGTCAAATCGCAATGGCAATTATGAGATTTATGTCATGAATGCAGATGGCAGCAATGTAAAGCAGTTGACTAAGAATTCTTTTGATGACAGTTCGCCAATGTTCTCTCACAATGGAAAAAAAATAGTTTTCAATTCTGTCAGAGACGGCAATTACGATATCTATACTATGAATTCCAATGACGGCAGTGAATTAAAAAGATTGACCCAAGAAACGGCGGTGGATTGGTATCCCAAATTTTCATCACTCGACGGAACAATTCTTTTTGCATCTAATAGGAATAATAACAAATTTGAACTGTATGAAATACAACTGACTAGTACGGGTGATGTTTTCCAGGTAATCCAAAAGACGAATAATGATATAGGTGGTGACATTGTAAGCGGATTTTATTCGCCTTATGGCTCTATTGTGTTTTATGGATACACACAAAAACCGTCTTACAGCGGACAAGAAGAAATTTGGATCAAAGATAGTTCGGGAACAAGAAGACTGACAACAAATAAAGATGTGGACTCATTAGGAACAGAAAGTGCCTCCTTTAATTTTGTCGTGCCTTCTACATCCAGTTCAACAACGACATCATCTTCAACAACTACATCCTTGCGACCAACCACCACATCCTCTTCAACTACTACAACAACAGTTAAGTCAACCACAACACAATCTAGCCCGAAAAGCTGTTCAGGAATATTGACGGTTGAACCACAGAGACCAGTAACAGGACAAGAAATCAGGTTTGTTTTTGTTTCAACAATACCTTATGAAAATCTCAAAATAGAAGCAGGTAATGGAGTAAACCCGCCAACAATAACTACACCAGCATCATCCGGAAGTTCTTTCAATTGGAAATGGGTTTTTTCAGGTATTGCCGGATCCCCAAATTCGTATAATGCAATTCTTTCAGCTTATTATTATGGTGTTCAATGCACACAGACAATCCCTTACGCAATATCCACTCAACCAACCACAACATCCAGTTCAACAACGACATCATCTTCAACAACTACATCCTTGCGACCAACTACCACCACATCATCTTCAACTACCACAACAACAGTTAAGTCAACCACAACAACAATAAAATCTTCTGTAACTACAACAACTCAAAAATCTACTACGACATCTACTATGAGTGAAGCAGAACGGTTATTACGTCAATTACCGTCTAGTACAACAACAACTTTAGGTGGTGGCGGAAAATTAGCAAAAATAATTTTGAGTACAGAAGCTTGTGATAATGTGAAAGAGACATGCATGAATAATGAGGTTTGTCCTGATAAAACTCTAGGTGATGGAGGCAAAGGATTTGGTGAAGATTTGTTTGATCAAAGCACTAATTATGGTATTCCCAGTTGCGTTGGCGACGATGAGAATGAATGGTATCTGACTAATAAGTATTTGGGCAGGACTATTGAAGAGAATGAAAACTCTGTAGAACCTGAAACAATATTTGCTTCTTGTGATAACAAAAAATATTGCATCTCTACTAGCGGTGAGTGCATTGATAAGAAAGGGATAAGCGGATGGATATGTGCAATAGATCATGATGATCCGGTCAACGGACGTTGGGATAGATGTGATGGAGACGATATAGGAGACAGAGTCACAGTGAGCAACGGACAGGAATATGAGTGTAGAGTAGGAGATAATAACTTAGATTGGTACTTACATACAGGTGCAGTTGGAGGTGTTAAACCGTTACTAAGTCCGGTTAGAGAACCATTAGGTAACATCAGATTTGACAAATACTATCCTCCTGTTGAAGGGGAATATGAATTTGAATATAGGCAACTACCAGATACTGATGATACAAAAATAACTCCTACTATGATAATTATTCATTGGTCCGGTCCATGTAGTAAACAAAGGTTGGGCGATGCCGCTTACAAAGAATGTTGTGAAAGAAATGAAGTTTATAATGAGTGTTGTAGAATAGAACCTAAAGATAGCAGTAAGGGAGCATATAACGAGGCTTATAATATATATTGGGAGTGTATTAAAAATAGTTTAGATTCAGGGCAAACTAAATGCATACATCGGGAGTTAAGTGAGATAGAGTATGTCAAATGCTTAAACCCAAGCGGGATTTATTCAGACAAATGGACTGTGGACGCTACATATAACGGCTTGAAAGGAGCAGAATTAAGTTGTCATTTTGCTGTAAACAAAAACAAAGTTCTTCAGATGCTTCCTATGTATGAAAGAGAAGTTACTTTTTCTAAGTGTGCAGGAGGTTATAATGGAAAATCAATCAACATTGAGATGAGCGGTCAATATTTTACATCAGGACCATTTAGTGAAAACTCGCGTCCACCTCAAAAAGAATTTGAAAACACAATAAATCTTGTGGTAAAGCTGATGAAGCAATACAACATAAAAATGGACCAAGTGAAGACAGATGTGGATCCCAGATCAATAAAGGTTAGAGATGAAAAAAAGGCATGTCTAGGTATAAACAATGGTGGAGCCATAATTCCTCAATCTGGTGTGTGGGGACATTTAGAGGCAGATATATACGAAATTAATGATCCGAATTACGAATATGATGAAAGTTGCAAAGAAGATCCGGGACAAAGTTTCATGAATTATTTTAGGGAAGAATTAGCAAAAAGATGGAGTGAAATTAATCCTTCAACCACGACTTCCTCTTCAACCACCTCGACAACGACTACAACAATCCCACCAACCACCACCTCAACAATTTCTGGACAGCCTACCACACAAAAATGCTACCTACCAGGTTTGTCCTGCACTTTTGATAAGGATTGCTGTTCCAATCAATGTAAAACATTATTAGAATGGAATAAATATTCAAATTATGGTTTGTTTACTTGCGTTGATATAAGAGGAACTACACCTCCGACGACATCAAGCACGTCTTCAATCACGACATCAACTACAGTTAAATCAACCACAACAATCACCGAGCCAATTACAACTTTTTGCGATGAAAATGCAGAAAAAAATTGCAGAAACAAAAAAATAGGAGAGGACGTATGCGATAAGACAGTTTGGGGAGATTTCCTCTATTGTGATTTGAACTGTAGATGTCTATTATCAATGTATATTGATAACACTCATGAATGTGACGGCTACTGGAATGATAAAAAATGTCAGAATAAAAACAAAGGAGAGCAATGTAGTTCAATTCTAGGGTTCAACAAAAAATATTGTAGTGAACAATGCACTTGTACAGATACATCTCCAATTGTAAGTAGGTCGTCTACTACAACCATCACAGTTATTCCTACAACAATCGCTATTACCCCAACACCTACAGTTACTCAACCACATGATGAAACAGTTATCAGACCTTCAGATTATAAAAAAGGTATTTTTACTCCTTGGGGATCATTTTCAGTTACACAGGGTAGCAAATACTCATTTTATTCCATATTGCCAGGTGGTAATATTAATGCTCAACCCCTAGAACCAGAGAAGAGAGGATGCATAGATCCAAAATATCAATCTGTAAATGAAGTTCCAGTTAGGCTATCTTTAGGTGGAATTCCTGTAGTTTTGATTGTGAAAGATGGTACAGTTTTTATAAATGATATTCCTGTTTACAATATCATCGGAGAAAATCCTAGTAGTAATTATGACACATTCAGACATATAACACCCCAACATTATATTGATGGTATATTCGATAGTTTGTACCTAGTTGTTGGTTATAGTGATGTATCTGATCCAAAGGAATACTGTATATCTAATGATCTTCTATTGGCAAATATGGGTGTCACTGTACAACCAATTCCAACAACAACCACATCAACAACCACTATCAACCAGGTCATTCATATCGTTCAACCAGGAGAAACACTTTATAGAATAGCACAAATGTATGGGACAACAGTTGACGCAATTAAGCAGGCTAACGGTTTAACTGATAATATAATTCATTCGGGTTTGAGATTAGTTATTCCTTTATCGGGAGCAATGCCTTCTACTTCAACCACTATATCTATACCAATAAGCAGCACAACATCCACTACCACAACTTCAGTACCTAATACAGGACCGTATTATGTTTCTATTAAATATCATCAAGGAGCACTAAATGAGGGAGAAAGATTATTAGATGTGAATAAAAACCCGGTCCAAGAAGATAGTTTTTATGCCTATTGTCCCAATCCTACAGATTGTGTCACTTCTTATGGTTTCTGTATAGAAGAAACTGCTTACAACAATAAAGCTGAAGGCCAATGGATATGCATAAATGGTAAATGGGATCTTTGTGATTCTGATGATATTGGAGATGAATTGTATTTATTAGAACCCCCTTACTATATTTACCGTTATATTTACCGTTGTGATGGTGTTAGCTGGATTAAGAATGTTCCAAGTCAAACTACCACTTCTACAAGCACGAGCACCACAATCACACCAGCCACTACGTCGACCACAGTTAGATCAACCACCACCACAACAACTATTCGAACACCGACAACGTCTACAATTCCAACAGTCACTTCAACTATATCTCTACCAAAACCATGTCAGTCCGCATATGGTAAATGCACGTGGAACAGTGACTGCTGTTCAGGTCAATGTAAGAATATTTTTGAATTTTGGTACTGGAATAATAATGTTTATACATGTGTGGATACTGGTAGTGCTCCTTCGCAACCCACTACGACATCAACGCAATCAACCACAACATCATCAACATCCACTACCTCCACAACCACTGCATTAATACCTACACCTTCCGGACCTGATTGGAAAACAATAGGATTGCTTTCTGGTGATATTTATTATAGAGTTCTCTCACCTGAGGATGACTCTAATAAATGTAGGATAGGTTTTAGTGTTTTTGTTGAAGAGGAAGTCGCATGTCTTGGAAAAAAAGTGGAATTTTATAACGCTCATAATCTTAATAATGATATAATAAATGGTTATTACAAAGAGGGTTTACAAGATGACAAACCTTTAAAATGTTTATTTACTGTAAAATTGCCAAAAGGAAAAAGCTGTATAGTAGATATACCATATTCTGCCTATATTAGCAGCAATTGGCAATATATATATTTTAATATAGGTGTAGGAAGTCAAAGTACTATATGTGAAAGAGATTCTATCGAACCTTTGATTTGTCTGGATTAGATTGAAAATGTTCCAAGTCAAACTACCACTTCTACAAGTACGAGCACAACAATCACACCAGCCACTACGTCGACCACAGTTAGATTTCCTCCTTCAACAACATCCACATCACCAAATTCTTGTAGATCAGCTTATACATCATGCACATGGGATAGCGACTGTTGTTCCAATCAATGTAAAACATTGTTTGAGTGGAACGAATATTCTAATTTTGATTTATTTACTTGTGTTAGTATCTCTGTTCCAACAACAACCACATCGTCTTCGACAACTTTATTACCTACTCCAACTCCCACACAAGCCCCTTTGAATTTTGTATACAAAGAAAATTTTGTTAATCTAGGAAATGGCATCTACATAAAGGAATACAATCCACCAGATGGTCGCCCATGCCAGAAATATTATACTGGTCTTGGTAGTATATCAGATATATTGACAGGCTGTGCAGGCCGTGAAATATTAATCACTAATGATGGAAGTCAGTATGAATATTATTACTTAAATCTGTGGAACTTTGAAGACAAAATTAGGAGAACAGGCATGATCCCAATATACTCTTTCAAACTTAGAACAGGAACATATTTGGTAAATATCCCCACTGCAAATGTTGTGGGAGCAGGGACTCTTACAAATAAGGGTCAATTAATATCACCTCAGCCATTAACTCAAGAGGAAGTGCTTTCAATTTTGAGAACACCTGGTTCAACAACAAGTACCACATCCACAACAAGTCAATCTAATACAATACTTCCTTGTTGGCCCGTATCAGGCAGAATAACTCAAGGTCCTCCTGGAAGGCCTTCAGAATGCCCAACCTATGACGCACAAGGCAATATAATTGATAAGTCATGTTCTCATGATGTCTTCAACGAACAGGCCATAGATATAGGTGCAAATACTGGAACACCCGTATACGCAACTCATTATGGCGTCGCAACGTTTTACATTGGTGACGGATATGGAAACTATGTTGATATAAAATCTCCACGAGGATTTACCACAAGATATGCCCACTTGAGCAAAATAGAAGAAAATTTGAAAAAAGGCGTTAGTATTGAACTGACAGCAGGAACTAAAATTGGCGAAACAGGAACAGGCGGTACGGGTCCTCACTTGCATTATGAATTGCTTCCTAAAGGAGCGTATATTGATGAATATGTTCCAAGTTACAAGTTGAATGACTACATAACGGCTGATCCTAATTGTTTTAAGAGCTTCATAGGATAATATTTGGTCAAAACCTAACTATTTCGAAAGCTATTTTATTAGGCATGTTAAAATATATTTGAAATGTCAAGATCGATAAATATCACACTTGTATTCCTGTTAGTCAGCATTTCTTTATTATATGCAGTTAATGCGACAGAAGTTATAATAGTCAACCAAACAGTAGAAAAGATTTATTCAATCGAAAGTTTAACACTATCCGGAGATTTGGAAACAAACTCGTTATCATTGACGGGAAATGGCGAAGTGATTTCAGGCGATAATGTTAAAGTATATTTATTGGGTCCGTCTTCTGATATACTAATTAAAGATTTGAAAGTCAACGATGTTCCGACCACGGTTTCATTCGACAGCAGAGGGTATTTCTTTTTAACGAAAGAGAACAAATTCAGTTTACAAGCGACAGTTGATATAAGAACCATAGGTCAAATATATCTGAACGTTCCCGGTCCGGTTAACAAACTTCATTTTGATTTGCAACACGGCTATGCTTTGGATGGAGACAAGTTCGGGTTGGTTGATAATGTTGTAGTAATTCAGAGAACAGCAGAAATTTCTAAACTGGTTAATGGCGAGTTTAAATTCACGTATGCAGATATTAACGAATTTTTCTATGTCATAACATTGAGAGCTTTTGGAGGAGATTTAGGCAGATATTCTATTGATTTAAAAAACAACGAGCAGATCAGATCAGTTAATGGCGCTATGAAATGGGAACAGGACGGAAGCAGACTCACTTTCGATTTGAAGGGCAGCGAAGCAACTGTTGCAATACAAGGCATTTTTGATTCCAATAACTTGCAAATTCCAATTCAGCAAGGAAGAGTCCTGATAGAAGCCGACTCGGAAAAGAAATTAATTTTAACAACTCCTGCCAGAGAAATAGATATATCAGAAGTATCTATATCGCCCAAATACAACAATGCACGAGCATTTCTTTTGAATGATTATGATTCCGTTAGTGTGTTTGTCCAGTTGTTAGGACTGAAACCATCATTAACTGCGACAGTAAACAGGGCAGAAAATAGAGTAGCAATAACAGCGACTGGCAGTATCCTAGGCGAGACTAATTATTATTATTCCAATACAGGTGTGGAATATCTGAAATTAAACGTAGATGGCACGCCACTATATGCAGCTACTAATTATCAGCCGGTGAAGCTCACCGAAGACGAAGGAAATCTTCTTTTGTCATTCCCAAAAGTAACTAACGGTCAGCTAACATTTAGCTATTTCTCGACGAGATCGACTCTGCTGCCGGTTGATGTCATAAGCATACCTCTAGTTAGAAGCGATTTGCCAATTTCTGAGGAGAATACTGAGATATTCCTTCCAAAAGGCGTGTTTGTCTTGGAAACATTTGGAGTCAGAGGAGGGTCAGAACTACCTTCAATAAAAACCGTAATAATATTCTCATCTTTAATGCTGTTATTAGGATACTTGCTGATAGGGCAAAGAAATATTAAATTTGTATTTTCATTTTTTGTTTTTGCAACAGGCGCGTATTTGTTCGATATTTATTTCTTCTTACTGGTTGTTGCTGTCAGCTTGCTTCTGATCATAAAGAAGCACACTAATCCAGATCAATTTAAGAAAATTTTGATAATAGGCGGAGGTATCGTGTTAGTTGCTTTAATCGTGTTAGGGGCCACGGGCATTTTAGGATCGTTGTTCAGCTACAAAACAGCATACGAGTCTGATTATGTTGCATCAGGGGATGCAATGATTGTAGAAAGAGCTGTAGCACCAGCATTCCAGGGATTGCAAAAAATAGGAGAAGGCGAAGGAGCGATCACAGTCCCAACAAAAGAAGGCGTATTACCCGTTCAAATGCAGATCCCTGACCTGGGCAAGTCCATAAGAGTAACG
The DNA here is from genome assembly GCA_964373165.1 of uncultured archaeon. Classification (GTDB taxonomy): domain Archaea; phylum Aenigmatarchaeota; class Aenigmatarchaeia; order CG10238-14; family CG10238-14; genus JAGVVZ01. The sequence goes on along the minus strand of CAYJTF010000017.1, from coordinate 6,957 downwards.
AATCATCTAGTAACTAAAGAGCATCCGACAGAGTTGAAAGTTCTTGTAATATCTGAATGGTTCGTTTACATATTCTATCTGATAGCTTTGGGATACGGGATTAAAACTTATTCATTGTATACAGAAAGCTCTGGAATTAAATCGAAGACTAGGAAGTAATTTTCATTTTATTTTTTAGTTTTTTAAATAATAGATTATATTCATATATAGTACCGACGATTCCTGCAGATAAGAATAATGGAGGAATGAAAATTATAAAATAATTTAAACTGAATTTAACAAAACTAAAATAAAATATAGCTGTGAAAAAGAGGTAGTATACTAGCAACATCAAAATATAGTTTTTTGATGTTAGTTCTTTCTTGTTTTTTATCGTACCTCTTTTCCTTAGAGAATGTTCAACAACACAGGAGATCAGATATATCAATATGGAATACTTGGCAAGCATTTTCAAATTCCCAATGGTGATTTGTATGATGCTGTCTTGGAATACGTCAGTATTGAGTAAAAAAGACGATTGTGAAACTATAAGAGAAATAAATATTTGAGAAATCACCAAAACACTGGAGGTACTCAAAATAATATAAATCGTAGTCAATAGTTTGTATCTTGTAGGTTTTGAATATTCTATTATATCCATTTTAATAAAATACTAATATGAATATTTAATAATTTTCAAGGTTTGGCGAATTAAAACTAGCAAAGTTTTAAGCCAATAAATCACATTAACATTTTATGAGGTGATATAGAACTTGAACAGAAAGAGAGTATTGATAATGGGCGCTGCTGGACGTGACTGATAACTTATCCACGAATTCCATAACTTCAATGTTCATTATCGAGATAACCCAGATTATGAGGTAGTCGCATTTACCGCCACACAAATTCCTAACATAGAAGGAAGGAAATATCCTAAAGAGCTTGCTGGCAAATTATATCCTAGAGGCATACCGATTTATTCTGAAAATGAACTACCTGAACTTATAAAAAAATTCAAAATAGGTGAAGTTGTTTTTTCTTATAGTGATATAACTCATGAAGAAGTTATGCATAAGGCATCTATCGCTCTAGCTAATGGAGCAAATTTTGTTCTACTTGGTCCTAATTTAACAATGTTAAAATCTAAAAAACCTGTCATTGCTGTCACTGCTGTAAGAACAGGAGCGGGTAAAAGTCCGACTACAAGAAGAATTGCAAATATATTGAAAAGCAGAGGAAAGAAAGTAGTGATAATAAGACACCCCATGCCGTATGGTGATTTGAAAGAACAGATAGTTCAGCGTTTTGCTTCAAAAGAAGATCTGGATAAGCATAACACAACCATAGAAGAGAGGGAGGATTATGAGCCGCATATAGATAATAGATTTGTTGTTTATTCGGGTGTTGATTATGAAAAAATATTAAGAGAAGTAGAAAAGGAAACGGATGTAATATTATGGGACGGCGGAAACAATGATATGCCTTTCATTAAGCCGAATTTACATATAGTTATTGCTGATCCGCATAGAGCGGGTCATGAACTAAAATATCACCCCGGCGAAACTAATTTCAGAATGGCCGATATCATATTAATAAGCAAAGTAAATGATAGTAAAAAAGAAGATGTAGATATAATATTGCGTAATGCAAAAACATCAAATCCTAAAGCAAAAATAGTTAAAATTAATTTAGAACTATTTGTTGACAATCCCGATTTAATTAAAGGAAAGAGGGTTCTTTGTTTAGAGGATGGTCCGACATTGACACATGGTGGCATGTCGTTTGGGGCAGCATACAAAGCAGCTAAAAAATTCACTTGTAAAAGTATAATTGATCCCAGGAAATATGCCGTTGGTAGTATAAAGAAAGTATTTGAAAAATATACCCATTTGAGTGAAATCTTGCCGGCTATGGGATATGACAAAGTTCAGATTAAAGAGCTTGAACAAACTATCAATAGATCTGATTGTGATTTGGTTGTTGTAGGAACGCCAATCGACATAAGTAAAATAATGAAGATAAACAAACCTTCAGTCAGAGTCAGATATGAAACTGTTGAAGTAAATAAAGATGAATTGGCTAAATTGATAAGATTTTGATGATTATTTCTTGAATTTTCCCTTTAAGGCCTTTAATTTTTCAGAAATTTGGTGCATGAATTTTCCCTTCGGTTTTTGATATTTCTCTCCGATTAAATTAGCTGTGATTTCCATGAAACTCTGCGCAGCAGGTGATTCGGGATTATCCCAAAGAATTGGAATGCCCTTGGCTGCACTATCCAGAACATTCTCATCAAACGGTATCACACCAAGCATTTGTGTGCCGAACATTTCTTCAACTTCTTTTATTTTTAGTTCATATTTGCCATATCTTACCATGTTTAAAGCAACAGCAAACTTCTTTCCACCTATTTTTCCTGCAGCTTCAGCGCATCTCGTAACATCAATCAGGTTGGGAATTGTTGGTGTAGTCACGAATATTACTTCTTCTGAAGCAGCCAATGTTGATAAAGCCTCTTTACCTAAACCAGGTGCCGAATCTAAAATTACGAAATCATATCTGTTTGCTTTGTCTAACTTTTTGACGTGCTTCTTTAGTTGTTCAGGGTCACTTCTTATCATGTCTTCGATATCTTCTGATGCTGCTATGAAAAGAATGCCATTCTGCACGGCAGGCGCAAATTTTATGTCTAAGTTACCTTTAAACACGTCATTTAAAGTGGCAGAAAAATAGTTTGCTCCAAGATAATATGCAAGATGAGGTGTCGTGATATTGCAGTCTATGACCACAACAGATTTATTGAATTTAGTCAAACCGATGGCTAGATTGGTTGAAAATGTTGTCTTGCCGACCCCACCTTTCCCTGAAACTATTCCTATTGTTCTAGTCATCTCGTCGCCAATTACATAAGATTTACTCTTTTAAAGGCTTAAAAATGATACAGTCCAGCTAATTTTAAGTTTAATAAAAGGAATAAATAATGAAATGAGTCTTGAAAACAAATTCATGTTTATTAATGGAAAAAGGACAAATTTTATATTTGGCGGTAATGGGGAACCTGTAATTTTGATAAGAGGGTGGCCTAGAAATTGCAGAGAAAATGACAAAATTTTAATGGAACTTTCGAAGCATTTTCAGGTTTTTGGTTTGAACCTTCCAGGGTTTGGTAATTCAGAAAGATTAGAACGGCTTAGCATAGAGGATTACATTGCCTTTATTGACGCGTTTTCTAAAAAATTAAAAATTCCTCAGTTTCATCTAATAGGGTTTTCTTATGGAGGCATGCTAAGTTTGGAATATGCTTCCGTCCATTCAGATAAATTAAAGAAGCTCATAGTTGTGGCGCCACCCTTTTATACGAACACGCTGTCGTTAAGAGCAAAATCCGCTAAAGTTATTATTTGGCTTTACAAAAAATTTTCGTTTATTAACGATTTATTTAATTATGTCATAAGAAACAATAGAATTTTTCCAGTTTTTTATAAATGTATAACTGGTTATGATTCTAATAATCATGAACAAAAACAAGATTACGAATACAGTATTGAAGATTTAAGAAGAATGAAAGTATCCGACTGCATTGAAGTTATTGATAATGTGATGGATTTGGATTTAAGAAAGGGCTGCCAAAAAATAGAAGCAAAGACTCTGATTCTTGTTGGATTGAAAGATAGGATGATCAGCGAGAAGTCGGGAGAAGAGCTGTCAAAACTGATTAAGAATTCAATCTTGATCAAGGTCGATGCGGAGCACTGGAACTTGGTGGAAACCATTTCTGAAGAAAAATTAATAGAATTTTTGAAAGATCAGTCAGTCACATGTTAATTACCACAATTCTCGATAATTTCTAGATATAAGCGCAACTAACACGTCCAATTCCCATATACTTTGAATTCAACATTTTCAGGATTTTGAAATGCATGTTCTCTATATTTGTCTAATGGTAAAGGCCTATCTAAATACGGATCCCATACACACTGTTTCTATGAACGGTTAAACAAAACAAATGGGGCAGCCGAGATTTGAACTCGGGTCGCCAACACCCCAACCCAGCGATGTTAACCATAATTTTTAATTATATTACTAAGTACATAGTTCTTTAGCAGGCCCTTGAAATTCCCTCTGGATACTTTGGCGTCAATTGGATAAAAATCACCTATCTTTCGGAATTTTTTTATTTCTGAAATTCTTGTAGTTCTTAGTCCATGTATTTTACTCCAAGTTGAATTGTCTTTATCTAAAATCATGCTTATATCTATCTCTTTTATTATTCGAGACCATTGTTTTACTAGTTCAGGATGAGCACATGCTAATCCCATTCTTGGAAATTTTTTGTTTTTATTCTTATTGTAGCTTATGCCCACAAACCCATCCGCACTCATTGCTAATCTAAATGCCAATCTTTTTATTCTTTTGTTTGATTTTAAAATAAAATTTAACGTTGGTTCTTTGTTTTTAGTTAGTCTTGTTGTGTATGTTGGTGTCAGTTTAAATAGTTCTTTTACCATTTTTGAGTTGGTTCTTCTGACATATCTAGATATAAAAACGTTGCAACTTTTGTCATAAAACATATATGTTTTGAGTTTTTCTTCAAATGCTGTTTCTCCAAGTTCTTTAAAAACTCTATGTAGTGCCGTATCTGTGTTACTAAATTCTACGAACCATGTTTGCTTTGCCTTGTTCCATTTCATGCACCCATCTGTCAGGAGCATAATAGCAAACAATTTTTTTGCTTCAGGTTTTTTCAATTTATTCAGGCTAATCACCGTAGCTGGAATCGTAGACCAAACTGGACCACTGCCCCATATTAGAATTAAAATGAAGTTCAGAATAAATAATTGTTCTATTTTGCCAATGTAAGGATAAAGAACAAATCTATTTTTGTAAGGACAACAATGATTAATTATGGTCCATGAAATTATTGTTGGCAGGCGATCTGACGATCTTAAAAAATATGGTAGTACAGCAACTGGCTATATCGGGAAGAACCTGATAGGAAAGGGTGAAGACACGTATTTAGCAAATAAAGTTATGCTTGATTTGCTCCGTCCTCATGTTATTTTGGTGGCTGGCAAGAGAGGGTCGGGAAAGAGCTACTCTAGTGGAATTATAATGGAGGAAATTGCATCACTACCAGACGAATTCAGAAACAATTTGACATCAGTCATTATTGATACGATGGGAATATACTGGAGCATGAAGACGCCTAATGAAGATCAGATCGTGTTGCTAGACCAGTGGAAAATGAAACCAAGAGCGTTTGAAGATAGAACCAAAGTCTTCGTTCCATTCTCACAAAAAAAAGAATTTTTAGATGCAGACATACCTGTTGATTTCGGCATTTCCATCCCTCCTTACGAATTCTCGCCAGAAGAATGGTCTTTGGCATTTCAATTGCCTTCAACGAATCCTATTGCACTGGGTCTTCAAAAAATCGTTAATCATCTGCATGAAAAGAACGAACGGTTTAGTATTGACGATCTGATTTCTAAAGTCAAAGATGATAGGGCATTAGATACGCATGTTAAATCAGCTCTGGATAATATGCTTTCTGTTGCCGACAAATGGGGAGTGTTTGGAGAAGAAGGTGTGAAAATAGATGAAGTAATGAAACCAGGAAGAGTAAATGTATTTGATGTTTCAAGACTGAGAGAGGCTGAGGCGTGGTCTGTGAGAAATCTACTTGTTGCATTGATATCCAGAAAGATATACGAACAAAGAGTAATGGCGAGAAAACAAGAAGAGTTAGCAAAAATGGGGACAATTCAATTGAAAGAACGCTTTCCCATGGTATGGCTGTTTATGGACGAGGCACATAATTTTTGCCCGTCAGATGCGATGACAGTTTCATCTGGTCCCATATTGACAATTGTTAAACAGGGAAGAGAGCCAGGTATAAGCTTCGTGCCTATGACCCAAATGCCGAATAAAATCCATCAAGACATCGTATCACAGGCGGATATGGTTATTTCCCATAGGCTGACTTCGAAGCACGATCTAGATGCATTGCATGGCGTGATGCAAACATACCTGATGGAAGATATTTGGAAATCAATTGATAGCCTGCCTAAAAGTAGAGGCACTGCTATAATATTGGATGACAACTCGGAGAGAATTTATTCGGTGCAGTTGAGGCCAAGGCTATCATGGCATGCGGGCGAGGCGGCTATAGCAGCCAATGTGTGATGATATGAAATACAATTTATTGATAACAATCATCGTTATTGTTTTGATAACTCAGGCTTTTTTCCTATTTCTAATGAACTACAAAAAAATGAATTTAAGTTTCAGCCCAAGCAATGAAATGAAAATTAAAGATCACATGCCTAATGAGAAGAATGATTTACTTACTCAAAAAGACATTCAGAATGTACTGGGTTATAATTGGATTGAATTAATAAAGAGTGGCAATAATAGCGAACAAGCCAAACTTTCATCTCTGTTATATTTATACAAGGAAATAAACAGGACGGATGTATACTTTAACTATGTCAAAAAATCATTCGGAATTTCTAAGACTGAATGGAATGGACTGCAGCTGGCAAGCATTGATACGCGCAATCTGACAAAGCAGAATGTAGATCGGTCGATAGGCGATTTGATAAAGATAAACAAATTCTTCAAAGAGAAGGGATTAGATACGTCAGTCACAACTAACAGATTGAATTTTTTAATGCAATTCATTAACAAATACGGATTGCCTCAGGGTAGAATTACCTCGAATTATAGAGATGTGATATATGAAGTTGCCAATATCAGAGTGACAGACTATTCAGATCTTGTTCGTTTGCTGTTAGCGAAGAGCGGAGATTTCGTTAAAAGGGTTTAGGTAAATTAAAAGAAAGTATCTTAATTGGTTTGACCATTAATAGTTTTGAATTAAACCAAGATTCAAAGAAAGATTATTAAAAACACAATATTTAACTAGATTGACATAGTCATACTTCATTCTGGATTTCCAATAGAAGTATGTTCTTT
>CAYJTF010000016.1:1050-17443 GCA_964373165.1 uncultured archaeon | reverse complement strand
ATAATTAAGAGTGGGGTCATCCCCCCTTATTATATTATCGATTTTTTAGACACGCCCCTCAAATTGAATAACTATTTATTACATGTTGATAAAATATTTAATGATTTTATGTGTTTAGAGAAAATACAAAAATATTGGAGTAAGCACGTATACTTTGCTAATATTACGCACGTAATAGGTGGTTTAGGCCTGGGCCTGCTAGTTTACAAATACGTGGAGAGTTATAATGTGTTTTATTTAGGAATTTTAATGATAGCACTGTCATTATTGGCTCATGTATACGCTTATTTAGCAAAGAAATAGTTATTTTTTATAATATTTAAACTGCTGAAACTTTTTTTTAGTTAATATCAGATATTTTTTTGTTTTCTGCTCTTTTAGGACAAAATTATCTGCCCTTTTTTCTTCGTCTGTAGAATCTATGTTAAATCCAGAAATTAAAGAAAAAGGTGAAAACAGTTTTAACATAGACAAAGAAATTTTTGTGATAGATGATTTTTCTTTTAAATGTGATAATTCATGTAAAACAACACATTCAATCTCTCTCTTTTTGAGTATATCTAAAATACCCACGGATAAAAATATAGCGGATTTAAATGTTCTGAATGAAAATGCTATTGGTTCAGCCTTATCTATAACGTAGATTTTTGGTTCAGGTATTTTCATTTTTTCTGAATATTTTTTCATGAATCTATATAAATGACCAGATTTGATAATTCTATTCTTGTTTGTTATTATATACAAGGATGGTATAACAAAAAAACTTGATATAGTAGAAATAAATAGAGTGGTAGGTAACGCATACGATACTAGGGATAATACATTATTGTAGCAGGGCATACATGCTATGCCGCATCCCACATGAGTTCCAAATAATACGAAAGGAAATACTAGAGATGTTAAATGTGCGTATATAAACGATATTTTTAGTTTAGTTGAAACGCCGTTTTTTTTCAAAAGTAATAAGGTAAAAAAAGATATTGATAGTGAAATTAAAGACAAAATTATTTTTTGCGGATCAAGAATAAGTCCTATATAACAACCTATTTTCTCTATCATTTTTTGTCTCCTCTTTTAGAAAATCTTTCATCAAAATAATTAACGGCAGAAGACCCGAAAACATCTATTAGTTTATTTATGGAACTTTCGATTATGGATTTTTCTATATCTGTTTTACTTTCAGACGTCGAATATATGTAATGTATGCCACCTCTTCCACTTTCTACCTTTCTTTTCACTAAGTCCTTTTTATATAACCTATCTAGTATTACTGCAACACTTGTCAAAGCAACTTTCTTTTTTCTTTTTAATATGTTATGTATTTCTCTGACTTTTGCTTCCTTTTTCCCGAACAATATACCAATGACATCCGATTCTAGAGGACTAAGAAAGAGTTCAAATCCCCCTTTATTAAACCTTATTCTGTTTATGTTGACCATTAATTTCACTTTATATTAATACATTTAAATATGTAAATATTTACAAAATATGTAAAGTAATACCTTAGGAAACTTTAAATATTTTACAGGTAATATTTACAACTATTGTAAAACTAATAAAGTGGTTATATGCCAAAACAAAATGCTATATTTTCACACAAATATTTTTATCATTTTTTGATTCTGATTGTGACTTTAGTTTTAGTTAACCAAATTATTACGTTGAAAGTATATTCAACTTTAATACCTAGAAAAGGTCAGGCAATAGATCTTAAAAACTTGGATATAAAAATAGATGGAAAAACGGCCGTTGGTCCCGTTCTACTATCTGAAGGAGAAAAACCAGTTATATCTGGTTATAGAACTAGGATCAAGTCTATGCCGTCTATAAGTGAACTACAACTTAAGTCGTCTACAGGAGATCCAGTTCAGGACTTGATAAATAACTTAATACCAACAGGAACGCCTTTCTATGGCGAAGAAGCTAAAGTGAGTTTTGATGATCCTTTAGGATCTCTACAAACTTGGGGTAATCATGAAAAATCTATAAAATTAACAGACGAAGAACAACAAAGATGGAATAAAATAGTTAATTCTTTTACTTGTGATTATTGTTGTGGTTCTCCATCAAATCCAACGATTATAACTAGATGCGGTTGTGCGCATGCTGCAAGTTGGAGAGGCATAGCAAAATGGTTTGTTAAGTATCATCCAGAATATTCGGATGCCGAAATATTTGGTGAAATGACTAGGTGGAAAACACTTTTCTATCCCGGACCAACCATTCAAAGAATATCGCTAGAATCACAAAATATTGTGGGAGCTTAATATTTATGTGTTATTAATAGAATTAAAAGGAGGTTAATGAATGAATACGAATTTGTTATTAACTATTTTGATTGGAGCAATGGTGCTAGTTTCAGTTTTACAAGCTATACAACTATTTAGTCTTCAATCGACTTTGGCTAGTGGCGTTTCTGTTGGTGGCAGTAAACCAGTGAGTGCATCTCCTGCTGGAAGTAGCAGGTCATCTCAATTGCCATCTAATTTAGAAAACTTACCATCGATGGTAGGTGGTTGTTGATTTTTTATTTAGTTGATTTTTAATGGACAAAAATAAACCACAGAAAACAGCTAAGAAAAAGAAAAAAACTTTGATTAGTCAGAATTCTTTATTTTTAATTTTGTTTCTTGTTCTTGTTATAGTCAACACATTCAATATGTTTATCCTTTTCAATATGACAAATAAAATAAAATCAGAAATTTCTAAACAAAATGAAGTAGTAAGACCAGCCGAGTTAAAATTGTTAAAAATCGTGGCCAGTTCTTGCAAACAATGTTTTGAAATAAATGATATAGTAGCTGAAATAAAACAAAACAATGTTAAAATACTAAATGAGAAAACAGTAGAATTCAATTCAGAAGAGGGAAGAAATCTCATAATAAAATATAATATACAGAAAATACCCACCATTGTAATAACTGGCGAGTTAGATAAATCAAGTGAATTACAACAATATTGGTCGGAGAAGGGCACATATACTGATAATAACGAAACAGTTTTAATTACAAATATAGAACCCCCATACTTTGACCTAAATAAAAAGAAGGTTGTTGGTCTAGTTTCAGTGGTCAGTATTGTAGATTCTGAGTGTAAGGAATGTTCATCGATGAATGATGTTTTATCTGCTTTTAGAGCATCTAATGTTGAGATAACATCAGCTAAATCTGTTGAATATGATTCTGAGGAAGGAAAAGAACTTATAAGTAAATATAACATAAGAAGAATACCGACTTTGGTTATTTCTGCAGAAATAAAAGAATATGAAAATATAGCTTCTGTTTTACCTAGATTAAATGCTACAGAAGTAGACGGCAATTACGCTTTGCATACTAATACAGTGCCTTATCTAGATTTGAACACAAAGAAGGTTGTCGGTTTAGCAACACTAACACTTCTGTCGGACTCATCATGTACTGAATGTTATAATGTATCATTACATAAATCAATAATACCTAATTTTGGTGTCGTTGTTACTAAGGAATTTTCTTACGATGTATCGTCAAGTGATGGTAAAAAGATAGTTAACAAATATAATATAACAAAGATACCAACAATAATTCTATCATCCGAATCTAAAGAATATCCAAATTTTGTTCAAGTTTGGGATTCAGTTGGTACTAGGGAGCCAGACGGATCTTTTGTTTTTAGAAGAACTGAAGTTATGGGTATATACAAAGATTTATCTTCTAATGAAATAGTCAGACCATCAGAACAACAACAAGTTTAAATAACTACTTTTTCAAGATTTGTAAAGGATAAATTATGTTGAACTTAAAACATATTTTGTTATTAGTATTTGTTTTATTATTTCCAGTTATAGTTTTAGGACATTCTGCAGATTATCCTCATGAAGAAAACATACCAGAAAATTTGCAAATAGTGAAGGCAGCCAGTTTATCTGAAGTTCAAAAATTAACTTTACTATCCGCTTTTATAGGTGGTATATTATTATTTTTTGCGCCATGTAGCATTGGAATACTACCTGCTTATTTCGCATTTTCATTCAAAAACAAGACAAAACTAGTTTTGATGACTACAGCATTCTTTATTGGATTTGCTTCATTCAATGCTTTTTTAGGTCTTGGTGCATCTGTAGTTGGTAGTTGGTTGTTAATATACCAGCCTAAAATGGTTTTATTATCAGGATTGTTAATTATTTCATTTGGTTTAGCGTCTATTATCGTCTTTTCATTTTATATGTTTATAATATATAAGATTCTTTTAAATAGTTTTTTTGAAAATATTATATTTGGTGCTTTGTTTTCATTTGGGTATGCTGGATGCGCAGGACCAATAGTATTTAGCATACTTACATTAGCTTCTACATTACCTATTCTGGTTGCTGTTTTGCTTATGTTTGTCTACTCTTTAGGTATATCTATACCCTTGATCATATTTTCATTCTTTTTTGATAAAATACACATATTCGAGAAGCCGATATTTCAAAAATCAATAAAATTTAGGTTACTTGGTAAGGAATTTAATACTGGACTTACCAATATAATAGGCGGTTCAATATTTATCTTTCTAGGAATAATATATTTAATTTACAACAGTACTGGTGTGTTTCATCAACTTCCTATTGATATATCGCAACCAATATACGATTTTGTTTATGGCAAACAAAAAATATTTGTAAATATGTTTAATTCGCCCATTTTCAATATAGTAGGTTTATTAATTATTATTGGCTTATTGTTATTACTAACTAAAGAACTTAGGGTTAATAATTTAAACATAAAAATAAAAAAGAAACGAAATAATTGATAAAGCGTGAAAAAAATGAATAAATACGAATGTGATGTTTGCAAGAGAAAATTCGATTCAGAAACAGCTTTAAAACAGCATGTAAATTCTAAACACGAAAAAAAATTGAAAAATAAAGAAGCGGATAAAACCAAATTAAAATTACCCAAGAAATTTAGTACATACCTAATTATAGCTTTTATAACTCTTGTTGTAGGATTTATAGTTTATAGAGGAGTTAATACAACTCCTGGATCTCAAATAGGTCAACTAGGATCTACACATATCCATGCAGATATAGGTATATATTTAGATGGTAAAGAGATAACACCCATACCACCACAATATTATGTAAAAACTCCTTATGTACATTTTGAAGGTGGCCCAGGCGCAGGTACAGTTATTCATATACATGCAACTAATGTACCACTTAACTTATTATTTAAATCCATGGGAATGAACTTTGATTCCGATTGTTTTTATTTGGATAATGGCCAGAAATATTGCACCAGTGGTGACAAAACTTTGAAAATGTTTATAAAACATGAAAACGAAAATTGGGCGCAAAACTATGATTATGGAAATTATATATTCAATGATTTAGATAAAATTTTGATAAGTTATGATAATGAAAACCAGGAAAACCTGGAAAAACAAATGAGTTCTGTAACGGATTATTCTAAAGACAATTCATAAAGAGAAATGCCATTAGAGTAGCCTTTATTAAATATTATGAGATTTTCTCTATTATTACTATTTTCTCTATTAACCTTTAGTGATTGTGTTATTCAAAATAATAATTCATATACTAGTTCGACTACCACAACTCAGACAGAAACAACTACATATTTTACTACTACAACGTTTGCCAAGATAGAATCTACTTCAACTACAGAGCCAAAAACTGATATAATTTTACCAAATTTAAACAATATTACAAAAATGAAAGTACCGAATATTATTCACGCTCTCACTTACAAAAGAGCAAAAATTGTTGTTGCTAGAGTTTTGCCGTACATAAAACATTCCAAGAGAATTCTTGATATCGGTTGCGGTACCGGACATGTGGCCGACCTTTTGACAAAAGAAGGTAGAGATTTAACTCTGGTTGACATTTCCGACAAAAGTTGGGTTAGCACAATCAAGCCAATAATATACGATGGAAAGCGTTCACCGCTTCCAGATAAATCATTTGATACTTTACTCCTTTTAATGGTTCTTCACATACCCAGATCCAAAAATAGTGTTTTTAGAAACCGCAAGGGTTGGGAACGATCTTGTTGTTATCGAAACAGTCTATAAAAAATTATTTGACAAAATAATTACCGTTTTATTCAACACTCTTGGCAATTTACAACCAAGATTTTTTTGGAATTCATATCGTCGAGATGAGGACCGGAAGACTTTTTTCAAATCAAAAGGATACAGCGTGGAAGCAACACAATACCATCGAGATTGGTGGTTTTCTTCATTTTTGTTATTGCTCACTCAGTAATAGCTATTTTAATTTTTAGTTTACCTTTTTAAATAACAAGAAGACCTTTTAGCATAGAACCTATTATATATGCTATAGTTGCCGCTAAACCACCTATAAGTAAAATTTCAAATCCACTTTTCCACCATTTTTTCTTTGTGACTAATACCTTAGCTGCACCGACTGTAAATAAAGCTATAGCTGTAAGAAATATAGAAATTGAAAAGGTACGATACACCAATGACGGTATAAAATAAGACATTACGTAAGTTAAAAGAGGGATAAAACCCGCAATAACAAACGCTATAAAAGTAGATATAGCACTTTTAAATGGTGATTTATGTTTAGGTATTATATTTAATTCTTCTATCATCATTGTATCTACCCATATTTTTTTGTTTGATGTTATCACTTTGACTATGTCTTCTAGTTTCTGCCCTCCAAATCCCTTTTTTTTATAAATACTTCTTATTTCTTCTATTTCACCTTCAGGCACATTCTTAATTTCCCATTCTTCTCGTTTCCTTTCTTGTTGTTGATATTCCATTTCAGATTTTGCACTAAGATAATTTCCTACTGCCATAGAGAACCCATCCGCAAAAAGATTCCCAAAACCTAATATAATGACAATAGATGAAGATAATGATGCTCCTGCAACACCTGATACTACAGAAAATGTTGTCACTATTCCATCTATAGCTCCATAAACAAAATCACCTATATATTCTCCCTCAGTTTCCATGTGGTGTTTTTCATTTATTAAATGCTCATGCGCTTTTTTCGACTCTTCTATATCCTTGTTTTCAAACGCCTTTCTAGCATGTTCAATTTTTTTGTTCATTATAATATTTTATAATTAATTGTTTATTAAGACTGATAGTTGCTTTAAAGCTGTAATTTTTTCTTTTTTATTTAATTCAGCCGCTTCTATTGATTCTTTAAGAGTTAATATACTGTTTTCATATGTCTCTTCATCTATAGGATATGGTATTCTATCTTTTCCTCCATGGGCAAAACTATATTTCACAGGATCCTTCCAATTAATTTGTGTTCCATAAATTAGATCTGACACCAAAGCTAAGGCTCTGATTTTTTTTGGTCCCATGCCATTCAAAGAAATTAGTTCTTCATAATTTTTTGGCTGTATTTCATATGCTCTCTTTAGAACGTTCCAACCATTACTAGATATATCTATTTTCAAAATATTGTGTCTTGATGGAAAAATTAAGTTATTGTTTGTAAAATCTGTAATCATTTTTTGTTCTGATTTAAAATATTTTTTTAGATGTATTGGATTATCTTTTATTAAATCTAAACTACCTTTTCTTATTTCTTCGTTTTCTTTAGAAGTTATATTTAAGACACCATTTTCTACTTTATCACAACATATAGCTTTATGGGGACTTTCAACAAAACTCACAACTTTGTTATATATCCAATGATATCTTCTTGCATAGTTATTTTTCATATTCATTCCTTGCTGTATTACAATCCAGTTGCCCCTTTCATTAAAAATAAAACAATGATGATAAAGTTGATAACCATCTTGAACACAAGAATTATCAATTTTTGCTGATAATTTACTACTATATTTTAGTTTTTCAACAATTTTTGCTGATAAATTAAAAGAATTATTTTCTATTTCACTTATTGTATTTTTTGATACTTTTCCTTTACCTCCAGTTACGGCGAGTCCCAAATTAGAATTATTTAATGCTTGTTTTAGAGCACCACATGTAGTTGTGGTTACGCCTGACGAGTGCCAATCAAATCCTATGACACAAGAAAAAGCTTGAAACCAAAAAGGATTTGATAACCTATTTAATAACTCATCATGCCCATAATCTTTCACAACTATTTTGACTATTTCTGTACTTAATCTAACCATTTTTCTGAATAACCATTTTGGAGCATGTCCATTGTGTAAAGGTAAATCAATACAACCTGTTTTGAACAGATGATCTACCTCGAACCAAATATAGACTCTAGTAAAATATTAGAATTTAGGGTGTTACCGCACCCAAGACATAGTTGAGTTCTAGTCATACCACGTATAAATTTATAATACCTATATCCGTTGCATGTCTCGCATCTCATATAACCACCTCACTTCTTATTAAATAGAAATTTCATTATAGCATTTTTGGAAGTATGATTTCTTTGAATATGAAAAAGAAGGTGAAACGTGTCTTATTTTTACTTAAATAGGCATCACTAAATAATAACTTTGATCTTTTATTACCTAAACACATAAACAGGAAACATCTGATTTTAGAATTATTTGATTGAATCTGAATTATTTTTCTTTTAGATTATATTTGTATATTTTATACATTTCTTCTATTTTTTTATCATCTATATGTTTCCCGAATGATTTATGTGGAACCAAGCCACCACCGAAAGATTTTGGTATGTGCATCAGTTCATGGATTAGTGTTTTATCTTGCTCCTCCTTACTTAATTTGTCAAATTTGTGAGATATGACTTCAATAACGTAGTGCGCTTTCATATTTAATGCGTTTTGCCAAATTTTTGGAAAACTCCATATCCTGGCCAAAGCTTTAGATTTTGATTCATAACTTCTTATGCAGAATATTCTTTGCATATCAACATGTTCCATTTGCAGAATATTTACTAGACTGTTTAATCTACTCTTTATGTCATCCGCATTTTCAAATTTCATAGAATCAGTTAGTTTAGTCTATATATAAAGATTGATTCTAATTTCCTATATATTTTGCTAAAAGAGATTTTGCTTCACTCCCGTTTTTAACACCGGAGATTATAGATCTACCATTTTTATACAATGAGATTTGTTTGTTGTTTATTCGAAAATGAATTAAATATTTATTATAAGATACGTTACCTATTTTTTTTAATTTCTCTGAAATCTTTTTCAAATTTCTAACTTTTATTTTTGTATCAATTTGGAAAGAATTTTGTCCGCACATTTTTGTTATTTTTGATCCGATTTCACCATTTAAAAAGCTAAAATTTTTCTGGGAACAGACTTCGCATTTAGGATCTTTTTTTATATTCAATAACTCAAAAGTATCATTCCAAATGTTTACTCTGAAATACTTTTTGGAATAATCACACCCAGACAAAATTTTGAAAGCTTCTGTCACTTGTTTGGATGCTATGACTGAAGGCAAAGAATTCAATAAACCAATATTTTCACATATTTCCAAATCTTTAATTTCTGGTGTTTTTCTAAATACACATCTAAGACAAAAACTTTTTGGTACTATATTGAAACTGGTACCTTCTGTTCTTATTATAGCTCCATATATCCAAGGTATTTTGTTTTTTACGCAAACATCATTAATTAAAAATCTAGTTTCTAGATTATCGGACCCATCTATAACTAAATCAGAGTTTTTCACTATTTTTTCAGCATTTTTATAATTAAAATCATCAACCACAGCATCGACTTTTATTTTGGAATTTATTAATTTTATTTCTCTTTTAGCAACTATTGCTTTTGGTAATCCAACATCTTTTTCTGTATACATAGATTGTTTTGAAATATTATTTAATTCTGTAAAATCTCTATCCACTACAGTTATTTTTTTTATACCAGCCCTTGCAAGCAATTCGGCTGATTTACTACCTAAGGCGCCAATGCCAATTATGATTACATGGCTTTTCGATATTTTGCTCTGATCAAATCCCACATCTTTAAGTTTTTCTTGTCTATCATATCTATTATTCATAAGAAAACTTGAAAAGACAATGTTATTAAGTTATTCTAAAACCCGTTTGATAGTTCTTCTTTAAAAATACTAACTACTTTGCTTTTTATTTCTGATGGCATGGTTCTGGAATTAAAAATACCAGAAAATTCTTTATATAGTTCATCTTCTCTTTGTTTTGCTTCATCTAAATATTTCTGTTTAAATAAACTGATAGCATGTCCACTTTCTCCTCTTTTATATGCTAAATAAAAAGCGAATAATATTTCATCTCTATTTAATCCGCTATCGTCATAAGGTATTCCATGTTTTGTAGTTCCATTAAATAATGAGAACATATTTGTATATTTTTTTCCAAATAGATTTTCTTTAAATCCGACACTCGTGACATCAATTCCGATAGCCTTTAAAAAAACAAAATTTCTAAGGCATTTTGTGCAAGAATGACACCAAGCGTTTTCTGATGGTAGAAGATGATTGTCGGGAAAACATGAAAATTGAAAACGTCCTAAATTTTTGTATCTATTATGAAGTATCTTTATTACAGCTAATTCATTTATAGGTTCTACTATACTAAAAACACTTGTTTTATTGTTCGTGATAATTCTTATCATATTATTTAATTCTTTTGTCCAATCACTTGACTGGTCGAATACGGGATATGATTTGTATCCCTCTGAATTTATATAAAAATCATTACAGCTTTTTTCATTTCCAAATATAATAAATTTTGTTTTGTTTTCATTAATTATTGGCAGAGATTGAATAGCATATTGAGTAAGTTCGTTTCCGTATCCCCATTCTGTTTGATTTTTATTAAAGTTTGCAGCGTCACATAAGTCGTAAAAATTTGTTCTAACTCTATTTATTTTTTTGTTGAATCTTTTTGAGAATATTAGAGAATACCCTCTTTTTATTTTTGTTTCAATACGTGATGTTGGTGACTCGAAGTACACTAAATTATTTTCGAGGCCTATTTCATCACATATACCTAGAGTAACCAAACTTTCTTTACCAAAAGTAAAGTTAATTAAAGCCCTTTCTTCGACATCAAAATCGTTTTCAGGTAGTTTGATATTCGAATCATTAAATTCGAATTCCAAATTCAAAAATTTTATTAAAAACTGAGATGTTGATATTTTATCAGCATCAGAGGAATATGGTATGTATTTAGTCATCATTTGATAAATCCAAGGTTTGATCAATGGTTCAGATGTATTGAATTTTATATTATTATCACCAAAAAAAATGGGCAAGTGAAAACTTCCTAAAAATGATACGTTATCAGATAAAAAATTTTTCATTGATTGTTTATAATTTTTCCAACATTTAGTATTATATCTAACAAAGTATTTTTTATTTAGCACAGTTGTGCTTATCCCGTTTCTTGTTAAACTTGATTTTACTTCTAACATTTTTTCTAAAATTATTTTATATTATATAGAAATTGTTATCTTTAATATAAAATAATTTATGTTTTTTTAGTTCTATTATATATACTTGTTACTTGTTGACAAAGCACAAGCCATAATTTTAGCGAAGATTTTTTTGAAAGGTATATCATATAGTTTTGTTATACTACCAATTGCACAATCACAACTTTGTGGTCCTAGCGCCGGATTTGCGTTACAATCTATAAAGAAAAACCTTTTTTTATCATCAATTCTTATATCAAATTTTGCATAATCTGCCATTCCAAGCAGATCGAATGCCTTTTTTGATAACTTTGCAATTTTTCCATTGTTATCAAATTTTTTATAATAATAAGCATCTTCTTCTAACCATGTTGCGTCAAAACTGCAGAAATCGTATTTTCTTTTTTTAGTTTGTTTGAAAACCTTTTCACCTATATACACAGTATCTTTCCTTCCTTCTAACACAATAGCAGATAACTCCTTACCTTGTATAAATTCTTCAACGACAACAGATGATTTGTATGTGTTTATTAGATATCTTAATCTTTTTCTCAAATGTTTCTCATTTTCACTTATCGCATCATTCGTGATACCAACCCCACCATGATAATTATTTAGTTTTGTTATCAAAGGATATTTTAATCTTTTTGATATCGATTCATTGTGATGTTTTATTAATTGATATCTTGGGGTTGGTATACCATGAGCTAACAATAATTCTTTCATTAAAACTTTATTGCTCGACAATGTAAATGTATACATTCCACTTCCAGTATATGGAATTTGAGCTAAATCCAATAGAGCAGGAATACATGTACTTAAAATTTCAGTACCTCTTACTGTATCAACTAGATTAACAATCAAGTCAGGTTTATCTTCTTGAATTTTGCTTATTATAGTTTCATCGCCCGGGTACAGCCTTGCTTCGAATCCCATCTCTTTTAAAATTTTTTGCAGAACTTTAGCTCTTTCAAGTACCTCTTGTTCTGATATATAAGCTTCTTCTGTAGGGAAATACTCTCTTTCGGCTTTACTGTAAGCTATCCCAACTAATTTTATTTTATGCTTCGCGAGAATTTTCATCCCGTTTTTTAACGGCGGCGGATCTAAACTTTCTGTCATTTTATTAAAACACCATGAGAACTCTCACTTTCCAGAAATAAGTTCTTCATCTACTCTTTTATAGGATGAGAACTCTTCTTTCTTGAACCAAAAATTTATTTCTTTTTCAGCGTCTTCTTTGCTAGTAGATGCGTGAACTATATTTTTCACAGGTCTTTCTAATTTGTTGGCTAAATCATAAGAATCTATACTGAAATCTCCTCTTATAGTTCCTAGCTCAGCTTGTCTTGGTTCTGTATTACCAACAACTTTTCTTATCATCTCTATAGCATTTGGTCCCTCTATGACACTCGGAACAACAGGTCCTGATAACAAATAATTCACAAGCCATGATCTTACTAATAACCCGTATTCCTTTAAATCCCATTTAAATTTAAGACCCTTATCTTCATATCCTTTTTTCCCCTTTTTCCCTATGTTCATTAGCCATTCTTCATTTTTAGGATAAAAATCTTCAGCCTGCTTCTTCGAGGGGTAAATCATTTTCATAGCAACTATTTTCAAACCAGAAGATTCTATTCTTTTATAAACTTCACCAATAAGCCCTCTTTTTACTCCGTCTGGCTTTATCATTAAAAATGTTCTTTCCATTTAATTTTCACTTATTTACAGTTTTACTTTTGATAGAAAATGTTAAATACTTTATGTAACTCTCACTTTTAGAAAAAAACATAGTTACCATTTCTTCTTTTTTAAATAATAACTTGAAATTAAAGCCAATCCTATAAATAATAAAACTAAACCTCCCACTATCCAATATCCTTGAACTACTTTGAAATATTGGCCAACTAAGATAGCTAAACCAACTCCTGAGAGAACAAGACCCATCGTTAAAGTATCTACGCTATTGCCTTTACCTTCATTTTTTCCGTTTGGTTTTTTATATTTTTCTCTAATATAAGTTGTTAGAATACTCGAAGCAGCAATTGCGATTACAGTGATCGTTAAAAAATCCCATCCGCCTATCAAATTATCACTCTTTTATTTTATAGGTTAATAAATTAACTTTCTTATTTAAATTCTTTTATTAAAATTATTTATGTTGAAAAGGGGAGTAGGGACACTTGTTTATCATAAAACGAAAGGCGTTTTACTTATAAGACGCAGTTCGAAAGTAAATTTTCAAAAAAATAGATGGGAAAATGTAGATACTTTGTGATATGACGAACATGAAAAGAAAGCAGCAAAAACAAAAATTGAAAGTGCGGTCAATAATTATAGGCGGCATAGCAGCTTTCTCAATTTTTGCCGCATTCGGGATCATCACCGTGCTTCTGCCAAACGAGCTATTTACCAGAATGACTCCAGTATATTTCTATGATTACATATTTCTTGTCATGACGTCTATACTTTCTGGCGCTTACATAGGATTGTGGTACTACACGAAAAAGACACAGGTAAAATGCAATTATGCCGTAACTGGCGGAGCTGTGGGCGGATTATTTTCTTTTGGATGTGCAATTTGCAATAAATTGCTGATATTTCTCTTAGGCATAACAGGCGTCGTAGCATACTTTATGCCAATACAGCCGATACTGGGCATTATAAGTATAATTCTTTTGACGTATGCAGTATATATGCAATCAAAGACTTTGTCACGGGGTAGAATAAGATAAGAAAATTATTTTATTGCTACTGCTGGCGGGACAGCTTTTGCAGCTGGTTGTGTAAGCACTTCACAACCTGTACAGACCCAAAAAGCGCATTTTCCGATAGCAACGTAAAGGAATTCAGCATCGTAGCTGAGCAGTGGGAATTTGTGCCGGATAAAATATACGTAATGAGAAGCGACAATGTCAGGCTTAAAATAAAAAGTGTAGATGTAACCCACGGTTTTTCTATGGCAAGCTACGACATAAATAATGGGCCTGGAAAAGAAGTCGTGGTAGAATTCATTGCTGATAAGCCAAGCGCTTCGGCCAGTTTGCTTGCAGCGTGCCTTGTGGTGAGGGGCATACAGAGATGGAGGATTTTGAAAGATTGAAGAAAAATAGAACATTCCCTTTCAGTTAACTCTCACTTTTCAATGAAGATTATACATAATTATAAATTCGTATTTCTCAAAATTTACAAGAGATAGAATGACTGAACTTGTATATGGTACTTTATTTCCATCCATTAGACACAGATTAGAAGAAAGAAACTTTATATTACAAGAAATAAATCAAGGAGATATTATTTGGGGATTTGATGGTGTCACAAAGTATTTCCCTGAGGATAATTATATTAGAGAGCCTGTCAACGGGTCGCCTAAATTTTCTTTAAAGTTAAGAAAAACCTCTACGGGTATTACTTTAATTATTAATTCCGTTCCATTTCAAACGAAGCATCATTTAGATAAAGCACCTTTAATAGAAGATGAAGTTGTTCCGATAATTGATAAATATATTAAGGATCTTTAACTCTTACTTTTATAGAATGCTAGAAGTGTGGATTTTTTATGACTTTTTCATAAATTTCTTTAATAGCTAAATTGTTTTTTCAACCATTTTTTTACAATCTGAATATTCTGGTTTTATATTAATAATTTTTTTATTCAAATATGCAATTTTTACCCTCACGTTTCCATATTTTGTTTTTATTTCTTTTTCTAACTCATATTTTAAACCTTCGTATACACGCAATCCAGTAGATGCTGTTCTCTATAAATTATATTAATGAGTTTATCTGTTAATTCATGTCTACAAATTGCACAAAGCATCACTGCAGGTCTGTTTTTTTTCATTTGTGTATTTGTTGTATATACATCTAAAGCTCCTTTTTTCAACAATTTCTGAACCACTAATATGAGCCCATTTCAATATTTTGTAATCTTGTTTTCTGAGTTTCACATTATTATGTTATTGAACAAAAGTTAAAAATATTAACAAAAGAAATAACAAACTCTCACTTTCTACAAGCGGCTTAATATTTTACTTATTTCTATAAACCCATATATTGAGATTACGATAAAAGCCACGCTTCCTATATAAGATACCCACTCATTTTTAACAAGTTTTATTGTTATATCTGGATTTATGAACAAGGCTATATTTAATAATGTATGAGCAGCTACAACACCTATGCTGAAGCTAAACACATTAACAATACTGAATAAAGGTACGTAACCAGCGAAGTCGTCCAATCCAAGAATAAACGGTATGCCAAAAGAAAACAATAACAATGATCTCCAACTTTTCAAACTCTCACCTTTTAATTGAGACCCTATATGAGGCATGAATTTTCCAAGTACAGGTTTTATCACTTTTAATATATATCTCAACGGGAATTCTAGACTATAGTAAAGTATTTTTTTAAATTTCTTATCTTTCCAGCTTGAAAAATGCTCAATCCCTTCATAAGCCAATTCAAAAAGCACTAAAGACGCGAGAAATATCATGCTAGCAAGTAATATTTCAACGTTTTTTACAAATACCCATATTACAAGTACTATTACTGTTCCTAAACCATTACCTATCGCCGTTCCAAATTCTATAGCCACTCTACTTTTCCATCCCGGGTTTTTGTGCATAAGCCTTCCAATAAAAATAGCAAAATCTATAGCTGTTTTAAGGTATATTGTCATTCCCAGTAGAACATCTAACGGATATATCTTCAATATTATTTTTTCTTCGAATCCTATTCTATTCAGCAGGTTCAATGTGACATATATTATAAGAACAAGGTCTATCAATATCAAAATCGCTAGAAACAGTGGCACTGCTTGATGAAGTTTCCTATTTTTATCTATATAATTTATTATTGGATTTAGCATAAAATCACACACAACCTCCGTTTTTTGTTAAATAAACTTTATTTGTATATTTGGAATAGTTGCCCTATTAAATCTCACTATTAGTTATTAATGGATAAACGATAATTCGTCTCCTATATTCACTTTATTGAACTTAGACTCGACCATCTCAATCAAATAACTATAACTCTTTTTTGGAATATAA
>CAYJTF010000016.1:0-1040 GCA_964373165.1 uncultured archaeon | reverse complement strand
ATAATACGTAAACGGCTTCATTTTAGATTTTTCTATAACTCTCAAATTTTTGTCTGTAAGTACTATGGATATAGAAAAACTCATGAACAATGTATGTATAGTTTCATAATATCTCACTTTGAATACCATTGCGTCATTCTTATTGAACTCATGTGTCTTGAATATATCATACAAATACCTATTTTTGATCTTATATGGTATTAAACCAGACATTAACTCAAAAAAAGACCTTCTGAATATTATATTTTCAGCCAGAACACTATTTTTTGTTTTGTTTATGATCCTCATTATAATTATTTCTATCTAAGAAAATATTAATCACCCCTTGTAGATTTTGGGTTAACTTCATTACCATTTTTCAAATTCAACTCTCACTTTTTTAAAAATTGAACTATTATATAAAATAATATATATATTATATTTTATATACATCTATAATACTGTAAAAAGTATATTATATTTTATATATATTATTATAATAATTAAATAAAAAATACTATATAAAATATAATATATAGAATATAAATTTGGCAGAAAAGACCCTTCTACATCAGCGTTTTTTTACTGTTAAGGATAGATTATTAGTTTATTTTATTCGATCAAAAAATCATGGTTCTCTTACCCATTTTTTCCAGTATTTTGCCAGTTTCTCTAAAGTTAATGAAAATTGATCCGATAGAGTTAGCTCAGAATACTTGTCTTTTCTGTTGATCAAACCAGATTTTCTTAAAACATCAAATGCGTCATATGCAGTGCCTCTCGGGATTTTCTTTGCGGTTATTATCTCATTTAATGTGCAAGGTTTCTCCTTTAATGCTAATAGAATCTTATTTGCAGCCTCTTTAGTCTTCTCGTGTTTATGAAATAACGTTTCCATGAATTCTTCCCAAGTGAATTCATTAAAATCTATTTTGTTTACTATCCAAGTTTTTATTTGCATACAGTCACTTTATTATTCATTTTGTCACTAAATAACGACATATTGTATAAAATAGTCATTTCGGAAAATTAAATATATCGCTAATTAGCGTCTACTTATA
>CAYJTF010000015.1:0-17821 GCA_964373165.1 uncultured archaeon | reverse complement strand
ACTCAAGAACAGATAGATAAATTGTATAAAGAAATATCAAAACAGTATCCTATTAGACGTGTTTGTGAAGTAGACGAAATAGCTAATGTTGTCTCGTTCTTAGCAAGTAAACAATCATCGTATATTAATGGCCAGACTATAATAGTGGACGGAGGAAAAACAGTTTCAGATACACATGAATTTTAAAATACTAAAAACCGAACCTCATTCCCTCTAAAGCCAAATTTTTTATTTTTAAGTATTCTTTCTTGATATAAATATTTCTTGAAAATATATTAAAACAGAAAATATTTCTATTTTTTTCTGTAACCAAATATTTTATTATAAGTTTTATGATCTATTATATCCAAAATAAATGAAATGATTTCGACTTCATTTCCCCTAACTGTATAAATCATTCTCCAGTAATTTGATAAATCGAACTTCCAAAGATTGTTAACATCATAATTTTCTATATATTTCATGGGTATTAATGACTTCTTTATCTGTATTCCACCAAAAGGATTGGATTTCAACATTTCTAAAGCTCTTTGTAAAGAACGCAATAGCGTTTGATTTTCGGAAGATGTAATACCTTTGTTTATTTCACCTCCAACAACCTCATTCAACTTAGCAATTTGTTCATCAGCTTCTTCTGAAAGAATTACTTTTATGGTCCTACCAATTACCATAAATCTAGACCTCAACTCCTCTTCTAATAGCTGCATCAAGTTTGGGGCTTGGGTTGTAAATCCAGATTATGCCCTTACTAGTGAATGCTATCATTCCTCTTTCTTCTAAATATTCAAGAACTATATTCAGTGTTTGATGCATTATCAAGTTAGGTAGCCTTTTCTTTATTTCAGTTTTTGTCATTGCGAGTTCTGCGTTTTTTAGAACTTCTTCTATCATTAACACGGTTTTCAAATTTGGATAATGAATCACATCTTGCTTCATAATATTCATCAATTATATAAACTTATATAAATTATTATATGTTAATATATATAAATTTATCGTTTTCTAATACTAAGATTTAAAGAAAGACGAAAAAGAGTGAACCTCCACACAGCAAGCTGTGGGGTATTCATATAAAATTTTAAATCATAGAAGTGAAAGACGAGGATGAAGCTAGAAATATAGCTAATAGAATCATGAAGAATTTGATGAGGTGATAATCACAATCTTACATAATCTGCAGCTAGATTATCAAACGCTCTGATTTCTCTTAAGCTTAAAGAAGAAACAACTCGATGATGCATTTTATAATCTAGTTCTCTATAAAGTGCTGTTACTGTTCTGGTTGTTGGTATAACTAAATCAGATTTGAAAAGCTTTATCAATGGGTCCAAAAGTTCATGCTCTAGTAAATAATGTAAAAAGAAAAAATCCAAAGGTTTTTCAAGTCTAGATCTACCACCTAAATTAGCTACAACTACTGGATAAACGGTGGTTACTCCTAGACCCTCGCGTAAAATCACTTTTGTAGCCGCATCAACCATAGCACCACTTGCAAGACTATCGTCTAGAAACATTACTTCTCTTTCTCTTGGTAAACTATCAGGAAATCCAATTTCTTCTTCTTTGCTAAGTCTAGACATTCGTTCCATATAAGTAAGATCATAATATAGTCTTGAGGATCTTCTACGATTCTGGGATAAATTTATAAGTTTTAAACCAGAAATTTCTGAAAAACGCCGTGCTAGAATATTAACCGCCATAACAGGTCCCAGCTTATTTGGGGCACATACTATTTCTCTAACTCTACCCTCTTTAAATGCTGGATGACTAGCCAAGCTTCTATATAACATATTAGCATAATAATACACACTTGACAAAACACCCAACTTAAATGCAGAATAAAAAATTAAATCAGGTATTGTGTAATTTTGAGTTGAAAATAAATAACTAACATTTTGAAGACCTTTGGGTAATTCTGTATTTTTATACATTAAACTTCTACAAACAAAAATTTCAGTAAAAGGTTAAGAAGTTTACGTTCCTGCCAATTATTCAACATAAATTCCAGGCTTCCCAAACTTCGCTCTCTTGGCTTTGTCCTCAGGATCATATTTATTTGGATCGGAGGAAAGTGTAACTGATATTTTTTTAAATCCAAATTCCTTTCTAAGAAATTCTTCTCCTTCAACAAAATAATTCTGCTCTTTGGGCAATGTAACGTACAGATATAGCTTGTTGTTTTTACCGGAAAGTTTCACAACCTCTCTTATGTCATCGCATGTCTTCTTGAACATGTCCTCCATTTGTAAGACGTTTTTGTCTATTATTTTATCATCTATTTTCGGCCATGGGCTAACAGAAAGCAAGTCTTTCTTTCCCATCGTTTCCCAAATTTCCTCGCATATAAATGGAGAGAAAATAGAAAGGACTTTAGTCATCATTTCCAATACATAATTCATCGTATCGTTATGCCACTTTTCCGTTCTTTTTACAAACCACTGAAGATCGTTATACATCAGATGAAATTTAGAAACTGCAGACCTGTTCTCCATTTTTTCCATATGCTGTGTCATTTCTTTCAAATGGTTTTGAATCCTAGATTCCAGCCAAAAATCTACATTTCTTTTAACGGCAGTGGATCCTTTATTGTAGTATCTATCAACCAGATAGTAGAACGAATTCAATTTACTTCTCCATACCAAAGTTGCCTGCTCTGTCCAATCAGGATCTTCTATTCCTTCATTTGCATCCATCAGTGTGATTCTGATAGCATCTGCAGAATATTTTTCTATAGCATCATTCAGTGTGATAAAATTGCCCTTAGATTTGGACATTTTTTGCCCGTTCATGTGCTGCATGCCGTTCACGGAAAATATTTTAGGCCATCTCTTAGGTTCGTTCGGCCAAACGGCTACGTGATGAAATATTGAATATGTGAGATGATTGGGAATGAGCTCTTTGGCCGAGTTTCTTATGTCAATTCCATACCAATAATCAAACTCGCTCCTCATGACCTCCAAAAGATCTTTTGATATGCTCGTGTTTTTTGCGATCTTTTCAGAATCGCCTTTTCCGAAGAAAACAAAATCAAACACTTCCTCCTTTAGCTGATCGGGCTCGATTTCATGCTGCCTTATGTGATGAGCAATCGTATAAAAGGCCATGTAAATAACGCTGTCAGAAAGCGTTTCTATAATCCAGTCCTTATCCCAAGGCATTCTCGTTCCAAGTCCAGACCTTCTGGCGCACGCCTTATCTTCGAGCCATTCAACCACGTCTTCAAACTGCTTTCTTGCGACTTCGGGATAAACCTTCATTTTCGACAGGCACTCTCTTACTTTTTTCTTCCATTTTTCATCCGAGAATTTCAGAAACCATTGCCTCTCCAATATTTTGATATGATTCCTCGTTCCGCATCTGCACACGACCTTGCCAGTAGGCTCCCACATGTATGTTGCTATATTTTGTTTCTTAAAATCTTCAGAAAGTTTCTTTTTGCACTTATTCACCGGAAGATTTTTGTAATCACCGCAATTCTCTTTCAAAACTCCAAGATGAAATTCTTTTTTGTAAAGTAGTGCAGTAGCCTCTTCCAATTTGGCAACGTCGTTTTGATCCTGTATATTTAACTTCTCACAAATTTCTACTGCCGGGTGTTCCCCAAATCCCTCAACCCTAATAACAGAAACTGGTCTTATCTTTTTCAAGTCAACAAGTTTGATTCTGTATGTATTCATCAGCTTATCCTCAGCCTTAGATAAATCTTTCAGAGCCATCCAGTCATACGGCGCATGCGAGGGGACGGACATTACTATTCCAGTTGTCATCTCCACATCAACAAAAGTAGATGGCAATATTATCACATCGTTATTGTTAATAGGATTTTTGACAAACTTTCCAATCAGATCCTTCCCTTTTATTCTATTCAGTTCTTTAACGTGATGCAACTGATCCTTCAGTTTTTGTAGAGCAGGTTCAGAAATAATCCAAACTTCTTTGTCAACTTCTGCTCTCACATACTCCACTTCGGGTCTGACCCAAATGTTTGTGACACCATAAATCGTCTCTGGCCTCAGCGTGGCTGTTGGGAATATTTCACCTGATGCATGTTTGAACTTAATAACAACATAATCAACTGGGCTTTCACCCTCTCCATTTAACCTGTCATGATCACCAGTAGGACTGAGGCAGTGAGGGCACCACACAACTGGATGCGTCCCTTGAATAACATAGCCATTCTTCTTCAGCAAATTATATTGCCATTCGATGAAGCGATTGAATATTGGATCTATTGTCGTGAAGCTTCTCCTCCAGTCTATTGAGAAACCCGATTTGTTGATATCGACTATCCATCTCTTCTGCCAATAGTGAGCAATGTATTTTGGATCCTTGAATCTTGAGAGTTCATTCTCAGTTATTCCGTCATCCAGAAGAATTTTTTTCTGAATTTGATCGCCTTTTTCCAATCTCTCAGCAACACCAAGTATCGGCTCGCCTGTTGCATGAAAAGCGAAGGGGAAAAGTGTGTTGAAGCCCTGCATTCTCTTAAATCTGGCGTATGCGTCTAATCTTACAAATGAGAATGTGTGACCGATATGCGGTGGGCCATTGATATAAGGGAAAGGATACGTGACAAAACATTTCTGCTTATCGTTAGGATCAGTTTCAAATGCTCTCTCGTCTATCCATCTCTGTTTCCATTTCTGCTCGATTTGTTTGTAATCAATATCCTTAACAATAGACGTCACCAATTACAATAGAGTTGATTTTAAAGACTTATAAAAATGATGGTTCACTATTTCAAAACATAATTTCTAAATACAGACAAAATTAAAATAAGTTTAAAACAGTATTAAAATGAATAATAATATTCGGGTCCGTAGCTCAGCTTGGACATTGAACCAAATAGAGCAGCTGCCTTCTAAGCAGAAGGTCGTGGGTT
This sequence comes from uncultured archaeon, assembly GCA_964373165.1. Lineage (GTDB taxonomy): Archaea > Aenigmatarchaeota > Aenigmatarchaeia > CG10238-14 > CG10238-14 > JAGVVZ01. Next base: position 12,939 of record CAYJTF010000015.1, on the reverse strand, counting down.
CAAATCCCATCGGGCCCATAATATTGAATAATTATCAAAAATGCATTTTTCTATTTTATAGGAATTTTCTTTATAAATTAGTTCATACAAAGGTAATAGCAAGGTATGATGATCTATTTTTTACTTGTTTCTAAATCTTGCCACATACCAATAATATTACCTTCTGGATCAATAAATCTTGAGTAAAGACCCATGCCGCCTATTTGTTGGGTTTCTATAACAACTTTGCATCCTGCATTTTTCAGTTTTTTCAAATATTCATCCATCGAGGGAACTTTGATTACTATAATAGGTGTTTCTTCTTTACTTGTTCTTTTCATTATATCTCCATTTATTGCTCCTGATGTTTTTGGCATGCCTTTTTCATCAGTCTCAACAGTATTAACTAAATAAAAATCATCTGCCATAGGTGTCTTTATCATCTGCCAACCAAATATATCGCTATAAAATTTTTTAGCTCGTTCTATATTATTTGCTGGAATTTCAAAATGCACTACTTTGCACATAGTTTTGTTTGACATGTTAATACCTCCACTTTTGTTGATTTTAAAATATTGTTTTAATTATATTTGAACGTATAACTCCGTTATAGATTAATTATTCTTCTCTGTTACAATACAATAATTTTCTTAGAATTTCAGGGTCGTCCGGCATACCATGCAATTTGATGTATGTTTCTAATGCTGATGAGGCCGTAGGAAATCCTATTTCATTTGGCATCAAATTTAATCTTCTTAAATCATCAAGTGTCGGATAATGAACGCCCGCAATCCAATCTTCTTCTATTCGTGGGTCATTTGGATCTAATACGCGATAACCCAATAATCGTGCTAATCTATATGATTGTTCTCGAGTGAGACTTGAATAAACTGTCATAAAACCTGTTTAAAACAAAAGATATTTAAATGTATATTACAAAAAAATAATTCTGTATAAAAATGTCTAACAAATCTAATACAAATTTATGTTCAGTTTTAGTTAGACATATTTTTAGCTTAAATGTAATAATACTACCCTTATACCAAATTATTTTGGGGCAATAAGGGATGAATCTGTTTCTGATTCTGTAACAACAGAGGACCTTTCTGCAATTGAAGTAAATCTAATTAGTTCCAATGTCGCTTCTGAGTCCGATTCATTTTTCTTAAAATCTTTTGGAGGTGAAGAATAAATGACAGTAGATACGAGCATGACTGACTATCAATCCCGAATCTTGGATGCGTTAACTGCAATAACCGAAAGCGCACCAGTTACTACCGAGGAGATTAGACTTTATTTGACTGTACAATATGGCTACACAACTGGTGTTAAAGTTGGGAACACATTGGCTCAACTAAGAGATCGTTTTGGAGTGGTAGAAGGACGAAATGGTTTATGGAAGCCAGCGTATGCCAATAGATAGTATGAAAAATTAAAACCTGTAATAGCTCAAACATTAAGTAGAAGTAGATCTTCGAAAAGTAATTAAGTGATCTAAATGTCTAAAAGAGTATTATTATCAGAACTTCAGGGACAAGGATATTTGAGATACTATTCAGGAAAAGAAGGAACTACAGTATACATAGGTGGAGATGGACGGGGGCACTATTATATTCACCCACGAACTTCAACCAGATGTGATATTACAGAAGAAGCATACAGAGCTCTTGTAAATCCAAAAAAACCAAGAAATCAAGCAAGAAGAACGAAATAATATATCTACTTAAAAATCTCTCCCGTCTCTTTTGACCATAAAAGCAAGTCTAATTCAGCTAATGGTATTTCAACTTTATCAGAAAATTCTTTCATTTTTTGCTCTATTTCCAAATATCTTTTTGATGTTAATGATATAGGCACTTCATCAATAACTCCGAAATTAACAAGATTCTTTAATATGTGTCTGTCTAGAATAGCCAGATCTTCTCCCATTCCGACATTCCTCAAAAAGTGACTGGCCTCTTTATATCCCAAACCTTTTACATTATCAATGAGCCACTGCCTCGCCTCGAAAGAATCACTAAACGATTTTAATTTTTCTTTTATTGAAATTGTATTGAGCATTTCTCTCGCTTTCACTATATATCTTGACTTATTCTCATGAAATCTGACACTATCCAGAAATCCTCTTACTTGTCTCTCATTACCTGTAAAGAGAACGTTAGTAGATTCCAAATTTTTTATTGCCCTATCACAAGCTTTAGCCTTGCTTTGCGGAGTCAACAAACAAAAACACAGTTCGGAAAACATTTTTTTATCATCCTCATTTTGCATTCGTTTAAATTCAAGAAGACGCTGCCTTATATCCGCTTTCCTTACTTCATACAAGTCTTTCAATTCATCCAGAGACATTACAAATATACTGTTATTTAAAATATAATATTTGATGTTATGGAAACCCACTTAAGTTTAATCTCTAAATTCTAATTATGGGGTTCACAATATATTTTCCAGATAACGTTCTATTACTAAGGCCGGGAAATGTATATCTGATCACAATAACTTCGGTCTTCTTAATGTTGATATTGATCTTTGTTTTATTCTCAAAACATAAAAAGAGTAGAAGAGAAGAGGTATTCAGATTCTGAAAACTTTTTTTGCATTTTTCATTATTTGTTTGTCTATTTCATCAATTTCTACATTCCTCAACTGACTCATCACAGACAAAACATGTTCTACATTAGATGGAACATTCACTTTCCCCGGATAAGGAGAAAGGAATGGCGCGTCAGTTTCAGTCAGCAAGTTCTCCAACGGGAATTTCTCCGCAATTTTCTTTATATTTTTCGATACAGAGACTATGGTTGGAACGGATATGTAGTATCCTCTGTCAATTATTTTTTTCGCCAAAGTCAAATTGCCGGTGTATGAGTGGAACACGACGGTTTCCACATCTTCACCATTAACTATATCAAAACACTCCTCCTCAGCTTTCCTTGTATGTAGCACTGCAGGTAAGCCAAGCTCTTCGCATAAATTCAAGCACTTGATAAAGGCGTCGGTCAATCTTTTTTTATGCAGGTTCTCAGGAAAATGATGATTATCTAGTCCTATTTCTCCTATAGCAACTATTCTATTCCTATTATTCCTAATAATATCGGTATAATTTTCTATATCCTTATCAGACATGTTGACGACATCAGTTGGATGCAATCCCAAAGTCAGATAAACAAAATTTTCGTGTTTTTTAGCCAATTCCAATGCCCTCTCCCAATCATCAGGAAAGGCACAGGTTATAATTGCATCCATTTTCTTTCTAGAATCTTCTATTACTTGCTCCTTTATTTCATCTAATCCTGGATAGGTGAGGTGACAGTGTACATCAATCATAGATCTATTCGTAAATTTTTGAATTTAAATTCTTAGATTGCTCTTGCAAATAGTTTAAATCTGATCAAAAGAATAATATTTATTATTGGTCACATGAACAAAACAACAAAACATCATATTATGAGGAAGCATTTGAACTATAGAATTCTTGCTTCATTTACTCTACTTTCTGTATTCCTAATTATAGGCACTCTCGGATTTCATTTCATAGAAAATTTGAACTGGCTAGATAGCTTTTATGTGGCTTCTATGATAATCAGTGCTGAAGGCGCTGAAGGGTTCATACCATCCACATCAGCAGGCAAAATATTCACGAGTTTATTGGCAATATTTTCAGTTGGTATGCTAGTGGGTATTATGATCCTAATATTTCAACCTTTAGCCAGGAGATGGTTCAAACTAATTCTAAGAGCAGAAGAAAAGGTTGAGGAAATAGAAGAGAAAAGAAAGAAAAAATAATCATCACGATTCTATTTTTAATGCCAGAAATATCGAAAACATGAAAATTATCAAAGAAATTTGTATTGATGCTATCGGACTAATTTTCTCAAAAAAGAATCCTGCAAATATGGGTCCCACGAAACGAGCCAAGCTGGAATAAGAAGCCAAAATACCCAAATACTTCCCTGTTTGTTCTACTCTTTTAGTTAATAAAGATCTTACTGAAGGATTAAACAAAGAAAATCCTAGACCGGCTAATCCTAATCCTATTAGTAATAAAGCAAACTTTATTGACAAAGATGGTATCATTATCAATAATGCATAGCCTGCAGACATTATAATTACTGATGATACCAGCAGTAGTTTATCCGAGAAACTATTTCCAAATTTTCTTATTAAAAATCCCTGGACAAATAATGTAATGACGCCTAAATAAGCAAATAAAAAACCGTTCTCCCTTTCACCGTATCCAAATATTTTTTGAGTGAAGAGGGCAAAAATGGATGTAAATCCCGTAAATGACAGTACAACCAAAAATCCGACAATCATTATAGTGCCGATGTTTCTCATTTTAAGCGCAGAAAACATGTGGCTAAGCTTATATCCTTCTGAATGGATTTTTTTCAAACTTTCTTTTAGCTTGAATTTTACCATAATGGACGCTATCAAAGACATAGATGCGGCGAACAGTCCCGGCAACATTATATTTATACTGCCAAGAACGCCACCTATAACTGGACCTAGCATGAAGCCTAAACCTATAGCAAGCCCGACCAAACCCATGGATCTCCTTCTTTCCTCTTTATCGCTGATATCTGAAATATAAGCTTCTGCTATGGATATGTTGCCTCCTGTTATGCCATCAATAATCCTTGATATGAACAGAATATATATGTTGTTAGCGAAAGCAAGCATGAGATAACCGATAGAAGAACCTATCTGGCTAATAATCAGCAGTGGCTTCCTGCCGTATCTGTCCGACAAATGACCTAATATTGGCGCTGAAATGAATTGCATAAGCGAATACACTGAAATCAGGGATGTAATTATTATGGCACTACTGGTATATTTTTCGGCGTAAAACGGCAGCAACGGGAACAATATACCAAAACCTAGCAAATCAATGAATATTATCAAAAGTATTGTTCCATATTTAGAATTCATTTTCATTCTACATCATATGTCTTGTCCGGATTTAAAGATTTTGAAATCGATACATGTTCTAACAGCAGATTTTTCTATAAAATAGCAATTTGGTTTTTTATAATCCTGATTCTAATAGAGTAGGATGACTGTTCTATCAGACTAAAGTGAATGAAATGAATTATCTTGAAATACCTTTTAATATTTTGGGACATTATGTTCCAGGATTGATCACGCAACATTATGCAAATAGAACTGAAAAAAGGGGTTTCCTAATTTAAGAATTAGAAAAAAATACCATAGAATAATAGGGCCTTTCATGGCGCCTGCACCTGATCTTGATTTTGGAATCCAAATAGCTTACAGCAAATTTGTAGGATATTTATTCAGATTACCTGTTGACGTGGGGATGGATATGCCTGCTGAAACATTCAGAGAACATGGTATACCTGAAGAAATAACAAAGTACTGTGATTATTTTTGTCACAGAACGCCATTCACTCACAGTCTACTTGGGGTTTTATTGTCAGCCATGCTTGGATATTTCCTGTATAATAAAGTCTCAGGTGGAAATAGGAAATATGCAATATTTGGCGCATCTGTTTACGGGACACAGGTATTTGTGAATCATTTAATACCTGACATAACACAGGGTCCATTAAAACTAATTCCATTTGCGTCTCAACAAATAGACATATATAGAGGATATACACCCGAGCAGTGGATGCATAATTTTTTAGTTGTCTTACCTGTATTGTTAGCAGTGGGCATACATTTAGGTATGGCTCTACACTACAAATCCAAAAGAAATGGGCTGAATTGATGCTAATTCGACTTATTCCCTCTTATATTACCCACAATAAAATTGTTTATTCTCTTTAGCTCGTCTATAGAAATTTTTACTAAAGAAAATTCTGAACCGCCGCCAGTATATATATGATCCACTTCCTCCAGTTTATCGTCTAGAATAAAAATTGCATTGTATCCAAAGCATGGCATTCCGCCTACAGGATAGCCTGTCTTTTCGAATGCTTCGACTGAACCGCATATTATTGGTGGTTTTATATTGAGCAATTTTCCTATTCTAGTAGAGCTAACCCTGTATCTAGCCAATACTACACCAACTATAATCTCCTTATCATTCTTGAAAACAATGCTTTTAGATATTTCGTCCAATTTTATATTAGTAAAATTAAGAACGTCCTGCACTGAATGGACGCTGTTATCAAATTTTATGTGCTCCGCTCTGATTTTATTGCTTTTAATAAAGCTGATTATCTTCTCTTCACAGTTTTGCATAATAAACATTAACAGTTTTTATAAATTAATATTTACATCAATTATGTATGAAATTAAAGGCAGTGATATTTGATTTCGATGGGACAATAGCTGACTCTCTCGTAATAGGATTGAAGATTTTTAATAGATTATCAAAAAAATATGGATATAAGGAAATCAAAGATCCAGAAAAACATAGAAATATGACTGCTAGAGAATTGATAAAAGAACTGGGCATATCAATTTACAAAATTCCGTTCATAGAAAGAGAAGTGAAGTTTGAGTTAAACAAGGAAATAAGAAAAATAAATATGTTCCCGGGATTAAAGGATGTTTTTGCAAAATTAAAAAAAGATAAAATAAAACTAGGTATTCTAACAACTAACACAGAAAAAAATGTGAAGGATTTTTTAGATGCGCATAAATTAAAAATGTTTGAGATAATTATAGCTAAAGGGAGCCTATTTGGAAAACACAAACTAATGAAGGAACTGATAAAAAATAGTAATCTCGCAAAAGACGAATTAATTTATGTGGGAGATGAAATTAGAGACATAGAAGCTGTTAAAAAAATCGGTATTAGAATAGTCTCAGTCACGTGGGGAACAAACTCGAAAAAATCATTAGAAAAAATGGGACCTGATTACATCATAGAAAAACCTGAGGAACTGTTAAAACTTGTGAAGAAATTATAATTGCTTATATACCGGTTAAATCATTTAGATTTCTCTTCGACTATAACACCATTCAGTATACCATGCTGAGACGGTCTGCTGGTGATTCTTACAAGGCCTGATTCGGTTTTAACCAAGCACCCTTTAGTTATTATGCCTCGTCTGGTATAGTGCTGGTTATCCGCATGTTCAACTATAGCCAAGATTTTTGTTTTCTTTGCTTTTTTTGTGTGAGAATTCATTGCGTTGACAAATTCTGACGAGACTAATCTCTTTTTGATTTGATTCGCAAGTAATCTATTATATTTAACCTTCTCCTTATCTAAAGTTGTCAATAAAGGCGAAGACCCTTTCTCAAATCTTCTCTTTTTTCTGTTGACGTGTATTATTCCGCCTGTTATTTTCTTGCCTCTTTCTATATGCCACACAGTCATTAAAACACCTATGCAATATATGTAACGTTAGATTTATCAAAGTTATCTACAAGCTCAATTTCGCCAGTTTTCGGTTGCCCGAAATCTAGACCTGCGTATGTTGTGTTTGGGATAAATCCAGAAAAATCCAGAGACATCTGAGTAACTATATGACTTTCGCCGAAAATTCTTTTAGATATTTCAGTCGACATGAATCTGACCACCTTCTCGTCAAGTATTCCAAGTGTATGCAGATATTCGTGCAGTAATACGTGGAATATGTATGGCTTATACAGCGAAGGGTTTGTTTCTTGAATTCTTCTCAATGGAGTTTTATTCATTATTATGATATTTGACCCTACTGGATAAAAGGCACCGACAAAGCCGTTGGAATTAGAACCCAATTCAGTTATTCCTAGCATCAAACCTGATCTGCTTTTTTTAATTGAAACCCTGACAACATCCTTGACTAACTCAAAAATATCTGATATCGAATCAGAATCGTCTAATCTCGAATGGAATACGTTTTTTGAAGACATGCTAAACCTATATAATTATATATCATTTCTTAAATACTTTCTCTGGAAGTGAAAATGACGATGTTATCGTATAATGCATTGTATAAATTGATTGATAACGTCATATAGTTGACTAAAAGTATTTAAGCTTAATTTACTCCTTTAATATGAAACATATAAATATAGGAATTTACAAAGTAGTGTTAGAATGACAGACAGACCAATTGATGCATTAGATAAAGCAAAGGGAAAGAAAGTATATATCCGACTAAAGAACGGTGAAGAAATCACTGGTTTATTAAAGGCATTAGACTTGCATTTGAACTTGTGGTTAGAAGATGTCGAAATAGTCGGAGACAACAAAAGGAAGATCAACGTGTTGTTGATTCGAGGAGACAATGTATTATACGCATCTCCTGTTTAAATCCTGTTTGTCAGAAAATGCTTAAATTCTTTCTTGTTGATTTTTGATAGAGTTATTACAATAGTTTAAATAATAGTTTTTATAGAATTAAAGAGTGGTAATATGGTTGGAAAGGGAACTCCGTCACAGGGTAAACGCCAGAAAAGAACGCATGTGCTTTGCAGAAGATGCGGTAAAAAAAGCTACCACTATAGGAAGAAGCAGTGCTCTGCTTGCGGCTACGGTGAAACCCCGAAGATTAAGAGATATGCTTGGCAAACCAAGATATTGACTGGAAAAAGAAAGTGGTAATTCAGTGATATTGTGGGCAAAGCCGCTAATTATATGATATTATTGGCCGTACCAGTCAGTTCTACCATCCTTGGCGCATGGCTTGGCGGTCCATTGATTAATGCCGGACCTTATGTGGGTCTAATTTCAGGTATAATAGCAGACTGTTTTATCATAAGAGTTTATTTAGGACGGGATGAAAAATTAGATGGTTCTGTTGCACCTTATGTTCGTAGAGACGGTAATCGTGTTAATTAATATCTATTAAAAATTTATTATTAAAGAGGTCGTTCATATTAAACGAAACTTTGATATTACCGCAAACTCTAAGGAGAGAGTTTAAAATTGCATACGGGCAAATATATTCTTCTGTGGAAAACATACAAAAAATTATTGATAAAAAAACCGTTATCGCAATAGGTGATAGAATAAGTTTTAATTTGTTGTGCCACGGATACGAACCAAAATTAATAATTTTTGATAAAAAGGAAAAAAAACAGAGTATTCCAGATGAAGTGAAATTCAAGCTGGAATCATATAAAGCAAAAACATCAAATGTTAAGAATTCGCCCGGAACTGTAACAAAAGAACTTTGGAAAGCAGTTAAAAATATTTTGGAAAGCAGAGAAAATGGAAAAATATCGGTAGATGGCGAAGAAGACATGGCCTTCCTCCCCGCAGCTTTAGAGGCAGAGATAGGTTCTTATGTTTTATATGGCTTTTTTGATAAAGGATTTGTTTTAACAGAAGTAAATAATGATTTAAAGAAAAAAATGAAAGAATTGTTAAAGAAATTTGAAAGGGCCGGTAGCTCAGCATGGTAGAGCAGCGGACTTTTAATCCGTTGGTCGCGAGTTCAAATCTTGCTCGGCCCACTCGCAATTCATACTTATTTTTATAAATAGTAAAGGTGAATACAACATAATTTTAACTTAATGGAAATTTAAATTTCTGTATAATTTCTAATGAAAATTAGTTTAAATCATTCCTATTATAATATCTGTGGGTCACTATAACATCACCATTCAAGATACCAACTACATGGCCCTGTTATTGTTGTTATCTGCATCCTGATGAATTTCCTTCATTAAGAACCCCGCGAGATTCTACTAGTCATTATAGAATAGATTTAAATGGTGTCACTTATTATGTACCGTTGGTTCCTATTAATACAGAGCATAGAAAATTAGTCCAATCTTCAGGACCTGATTTTTGTTATATATGCGATTATTGTTTGGAGGAGCATAAAAATATAAGTCGGTTTTATTAAAATTTTAGCTAAACTGCAAGAGGTAGTGTTTTAGTTCGAGTAAAATCATCTGGTATAGGTATTTTGTGTTTATTGTGTTCATTATAGGCTTTTAAAAGAGTCAGCACTTCAGACAAAGTTAATCCTGTTAAGACATCGCCTATCAATCCTTCAGGGTTACCAGAAAATGCTCGTCTATATAGTGAAGCTATATCATATCTTCTAATATGAACCGAATATTTGTCAGCAGGACCAGACATCAATTCAATACTAATTAAATAATCACCTTCTTTAGGACCATATATCCAAGCGCCATTTGTATTATTCCAATTATAACCATTTTTGTGTGACATTAATAATAATGTGATTACAACCTATTTAATCTGTGCCTAAAAGTGCCTTAAAGGCGGTTTAAAGACGTTAAATAAAAAGGGCGTAATCTGCCGTTAACCATTAAAAATATTTTTTTAATATTATCATTTCGATAAAAGATTAGTAATATAGCCACAATTCATTTATATGGATCTCAAGGAAATCTATGAAACTCTGCTCAAATATTTTGGAGAGCAATATTGGTGGCCGGGAGAGACAAGATTTGAAATTATTGTCGGGGCAATTTTAACCCAGCAGACCTCTTGGAGAAATGTAGAGAAAGCTATCCAAAACTTAAAGAAAGAAAATATGCTGAATGAAGTTTCGCTGCATAAAGCTGCTGTAAAAAAAATTGAAAAAACGATTAAACCCAGTGGTTTTTACAAAATCAAAACAAAAAGACTAAAAAATTTCCTGAATTTTATGTTCAAAAAATATGATGGCAATTTGGGAAAATTCTTCAATTTGCCTAAAGAACAATTAAGAAAAGAGCTTTTATCAATAAACGGAGTGGGAAAAGAAACTGCTGACTCTATGATATTATATGCTGCTGAAAAACCAATTTTTGTTGTGGATGCATACACTCATAGAATTTTCAACAGAATAGGAATTATAAACTGGAATAACTATGAAAAAACAAGAATTTTTTTCGAAGAAAAATTAGAGAAAAGTATAGAAGTGTTTAAAGAATTTCATGCTTTAATAGTTCAACTTGGTAAGAATATTTGTAAACCAAAACCCAAATGTAATATATGTCCGCTCAATAGAAGGTGTAAATATGCGATTAGTATTAACAACAGTACCGAAGGATAAAAGTGTAAATTTAGCTGATGCTATTCTAGAATCAAAATTAGCAGGGTGTATAATTAGCGTGCCTTTAGAGTTTAGTAAATTCCTCTGGAAAGGAGAAATAGGGGAAGAAAAGGAGACGCTATTAATATTCAAAACCAGAAAGGAACTAGTCAAAAAATTATTCGAAGAAATCAAAAAAAATCATCCTTATTCTGTACCATTTATAAGCGAGATAAAAATAGAAAGCATAAACGAAGAATATAGCAAATGGTTAAAGGAAGTTACAAGTGATTAGATGTATAAAAATCCTGCAACAACTGTAGACATAATAGTGGAACATGACAATAAGATTATCCTTATAAGGAGGAAGAAAGAACCACATAAGGGCAAGCTTGCTTTACCTGGAGGATTCGTAGAATACGGAGAAAGAGTAGAAAATGCAGCAATGAGAGAAACTAAAGAGGAAACGAGGCTGGATGTAGAACTAACAGATATACTAGGAATTTATTCTGATCCAAAAAGAGATCCAAGAAAGCACACTATAAGTTCTGTGTTTGTTGCTAAACCAATAAAAGGAAATGTAGAAGGCAGTGATGATGCATCAGAAGCTATGTGGATTGATGTGAGAAGTATAGATTTTAATAATTTAGCTTTCGATCATTCAAAAATATTAAAAGATTATTTAGAGTGGAAAAGGAAAGGAGGCACTTATTGGTCAACAAAGGGCTCGTAGCTCAGCATGGAAGAGCAGCTGACTCTTAATCAGTTGGTCGAGAGTTCAAATCTCTCCGAGCCCATCAAACCTCAAAATCTAAGACGATATAGTGTAGAAGTGAAACAATTAAAACTGAAAATAATCATATATACAAACACTACTATATCTTAATGGATTTTATGTTGAACGGAATAAAGAACGATCTGAAAAAATTATCTGATCCACAAAAAGCTGAAATACTGTCTCGATTCTTTAAAACAGGAAAGGGTGATTATGGGGAAGGCGATATGTTTCTCGGCATCAAAGTGCCAGATCAACGAAAAATAGCAAAAAGATATCTAGACTTGGAATTAGAAAAAATCCATGAATTGATTCGTAGTAAAATACATGAATACAGGTTGACTTCATTGCTAATTCTTGTTGAAAAATATAAGAAGTCAGATGAAATAACTAAGAAAAAAATATTCGATTTTTATTTGAAAAACACAAAAAACGTGAATAACTGGGATCTGGTTGACTTGTCTGCATCAAACATAGTAGGCAACCATCTTCTGAAAAAAGACAAATCTGTTCTATACAAGCTAGCTAAATCAAGCAGCCTTTGGGAAAGAAGAATAGCCATAATATCGACGTTCGAATTCATAAAAAATAATGAATTTGAAGACGCGTTGAAAATTTCTGAATTACTTTTGGATGACAAACATGATCTCATACATAAAGCTGTTGGATGGATGTTAAGAGAAATTGGCAAAAGAAATCAGTATATAGAAGAACAGTTTTTGAAGAACCATTATAATAGAATACCACGAACAACTTTAAGATATGCTATCGAAAGATTTGATGAGAACAAAAGAAATTTTTATTTAGGAAAATAAAATAAAGAAGATCAAATGAAAATTAACTTTTTTCTACTGGATGACCGTGTTTCTGCCACTCATCAAAACCACCAACCATCTCCATTACTTCAAAACCCCTTTTTGCTAGTTCTAATGCAGCTTTGGGCGCAGCAAAACACGTCACATGATAGCAATACAAAATTAATTTTTTATTTCTAGGTAATTTATTTATATGTTTATCTAGTTCATTTCCCGGCACATTTATTGCTTCAGGAACATGACCTTCTTTATATGATTCTGAACTCCTAACATCAACAATAACATATCGATTATCTTTTTTATCTACAATTAGTCTTACACTATAAGGATCTATCTCATACTTTAACTTCTCTTCAAAAAATTTTACCGCATCACTCATAAATTCACCTTATTTTCATTTCCCTTAACTTCTTGACTCTTTCTCCTGTACCTGGATGTGTAGAAAATAATGTGAATATCAAATCCCCTT
>CAYJTF010000014.1:0-17824 GCA_964373165.1 uncultured archaeon | reverse complement strand
GAAAGAATATTGTTCTTCCAGTGTCCATAAGATTGCCGGTCAGGATTTCTATTCTGAAGAACAAATGAAAATGGCTGAAAAATTGGTCAAAATAACACCCTCAAACCTAACAAAAGTCTTTCTTACCAACTCAGGCGCAGAAGCGATTGAAAACGCAATAAAGTTTGCTTATAGGAAGAAAGGCCCTTTGCCTGGAGTTTCTTGCACTGGTGCTTTTCATGGCAGGACTCTTGGAGCCTTGACTTACACTTTCAGCAAACCTGTACAGAAGAAAAATTATCCCGAGCTACCTCATATTAGGGTAAAGTTTTGCACTAGCGATTCAGATCCGAAAATAGATGATATCAAAGACTTACTGGCTAAAAGAAAAGTAGCATTTGTCATGACAGAGATAGTTCAAGGGGAAGGTGGCTATAATATAGCCAGCCAAAAATTCATAAGGAACCTAAGAAAAACGACGAGAGATTATAATGCGCCATTGATCATAGACGAGGTGCAGTCGGGCATAGGAAGGACAGGAAAGTGGTGGGCGTTTGAGAACTACAATATCAGACCGGATATAATAGGCTCAGCCAAATCGCTTCAGGTAGGTGCTACTATATCCTCCAAAGAATACGATCCCAATGAGGTAGGCGCAGTATCCAGCACTTGGGGTGGAGGAGACAGAATAGATTTGGCTGTTGGATTGAAAATGATTGAAGTGATTGAGAAAGAGAAGCTCATTTCAAAGGCCAGTAAAACAGGCAAGCACGTTTTATCAAGATTAAAGGAATTGGAGAATGCTTATCCAGACAGAGTGTTTAACGCAAGAGGACTGGGATTAATGCTTGCTATTGATCTCCAATCAACTGAGATAAGAGACAAAGTTGAGGAAAGAGCATTTAGAAATGGACTATTGCTCCTAGGTTGCGGATCTAAAAGTATCAGAATAACGCCACCTCTTATCATAAATGAAGAAGAGGTAGATATGGGCATACGAATTTTAGAGAGTGCCATAAAAAAGACTAATTAAGCCATTAAATACCGTTTTTTATGCTTAGTTGAATTGTTTAACTATTTTATAGTGAAAACAGGTTTTAATATTGTTTTTTAATTAATAAAGATCGAACAAACACTGTAAATATGATTTAAAGTAATATAAAGCCTTCTTTTGTTCCCAGTTTGGTGCCTAAAAAGATAGGTTTAAGAACTCAGAAAATATAGAATTCTGTATTATGGCACTGAAGCCAGAGAGGAAAATGCCGGTCCTCAAAAAAATAAAACATCTCTTTGCAGGAGCAAGGGGGTGGATCCAAAAATACATAATTAATGCATTAAAGTCACCTGCTTCTTGGGCGTCTGTCTTTTGGGATGGTTATATAGCAGACGAGTTTCCAGATCATATGATGAGATTCATGAAACTGTTCGTGGGACTGGCTTTCGTTATAAAACTAATAAGCGGAGCGTTCGTGGGACTGTTCCTGGCCATAGATGGCCTTTACTCTATTTACAGACACAGATTTGAGCTGACTGTTACCAAGAGCTGGAAGGAAGATGTTCCTCGTATGGCTCGTTGCCTCTTGGGTATAGTTTTGATTGTTGGAGTGGCTTAAAAACTTATTTTTATTAGCTTAGGCGTTCATACGTTCTATGATTTGAATAAATTAATCCTGTTATAATAAGTTCGCTAATAGCGAATACAAAAAGATCTACAGCTACATTCCCGTAAAATAAAAAAGGAACAGTATGAATAAAGGCACCTGGAGCGCAAGCCATTGCCAACGAACCTATTTTTGGAATATTTAATTTTCTTCCTAATCTGTATAGTGGTCTTCCTACATAGTTTATGTACCAGATGCCAGGAGGTGATCCATCTCCATATATGTGATCATTCATGAGAATACTGTTTGCTACAAAAATTTAAGTTTAAAGTTTAATAAAAAGAGGATGAACCAAGATAAAGTATTGGCAGTTCTAATTTCTAGATATGCAGCTCATCTTAAAGAAGCCTTTTCTTATGTACAACAAACTTACGGTGACCGAATAGCAAACAAATGGGCATTGGATGCAGCTAGCAGATATGTGGATGCTTTTGATCCTGCAAAATTGGGAGGAGCTCATATCGATATACGAGAGTTCAAACGACATGATTATGAATCCATGATTAGAAAAGCAATAGAAGAAGCGAAAGCTGCTGATGTAAAAATTTCTGCAGGACTTGCGTTGATGAATCCCCCCTATGATAAAATCTATGAAACAGCTAGAGTGGCTACTAGAATAAAGAACGGATTAATAGATAGAGGTGAAAGAGAAACCAGTTCTCTTCTTTCATCGCCTTCGTCTGCTACTGATGAAAGCGGTCTTGTAGACCAAGGATTCTATAGTATTAGACCGCTATCCGAATCTGCATATAAAAATGATACCGATGGATTTTACAACTTATTGGAGCGGGAGTTCCGATTAATTTTATCTTTAGCACAATTTTTAGCGGGTAAGATCAAGACTCCTTTTATAGGTGGTAAAATAGAAGATCAATTGAACAATATTGTGCAACCATATTTATTAAGAATAGAAGTTAAAAATCTTCCAAACTGGGAAGCATTACCAAGAGACTTAGAAATAATAAGTAGAGCGTTTTTAGAAAAATATGCTGCAATTGAGAGGGATATATATAAAAGAAGATATGAACAATAACTCAACTTAAAACAGGATATACCTTATCCAATCCTAAAACCTTAATCAGCAACGCCTTTTGTACATGGAGACGGTTTTCGGCCTGGTCAAATACCACTGAGCGATTGCTGTCTAGTAGTTCGCTCGTCACTTCATTCTCTCTATGCGCTGGCAGGCAATGCATGAATATTGCTCCAGGTTCTGCCTTCTTCATTAATTCCAAATTAACCTGATATTTTGGTAGGAACACTTGCATTCTCTTCTCCTTTTCTTCTTCCTGTCCCATGCTGTAAAACGCGTCTGTATATACCACATTCGCATTCTTGACAGCTTTCTCAGGATCTATTACAATTTCAATTTTTGACTTCGTGATCTGAGAGTAGCCTTTAGCAATTTTAACCATATCTTCATTAGGTTCGTAGCCTTGAGGGCAAGCCACGGTTATATCCATGCCCATCTTTGAGCATCCCAAAAGAAGGGAGTTGCAGACGTTATTTCCATCTCCAATATACGCTAATTTCAATCCTTTCAGATCTTTAAAGGTCTCTCTTATAGTAAACAAATCAGATAAAATCTGGCAGGGATGGGACAAGTCACTGAGAGCGTTGATCACAGGTTTATCCGTGCTTGCTGCCATTCTTTGCAGGATTGAATGGGAATAGACTCTTGATATTAGGCAGTCCGCATATCTTTCTATTATCTTAGCGGTATCTTCAGGTGTCTCTCCACGGGATACCTGGGTTGTCTGGCTGTCTACATATATGCTGTTCCCACCCAGTTGCTGTATGCCTATCTCAAATGACAGCCTCGTGCGGGTTGATGGTTTGAAAAACATGAGGACAAAAGATTTGTTTTTAAGAACCTTGCTGAAAGGTCTTTTCTTTAGTTTGTTTGCCAATTCAAATATCTCCAATATTTCAGATCTTTTTATATCATCCAATGTCAAAAAGTCTTTCTTCATTGTCTCACAGATGTTATTTTCGATTTTTGTAAATATAATAATCGTGCATTGATTTGATGATTTTTACAGCCTGGTGAAGATTGTTAAATACATATATATCATTCTCTTTCATCACGCTTCTGATCTTCTTCCAATCTCCTATTCCCGGAGAGACATCAATTACCAGTTTTTGGCTTTTTCTAATAAAATCTGATATTATCTTAACGTCTTCCAATTTCAATGTGCAACTTTTGAGCATATTTATCAGTAAAACAGCATCGACATTTCTGTCATTTACAACACTCGTCAGACAATATTCGAATCTGGATCCGTCAGCATCAGCAATAATATCTAAAGGATTCAAAACAGAGATCATAGGATATTTTTTCTTTATTCTTTCTACTGTTTTATTTTCAAGTTCTGCCAATTCCAATTTGGAGTCCAATAATATGTCTGCTGCTAATATAGAGGGACCGCCGACATTTGAAATTATAGCCACTCTTTTGCCTCTCACATCATTATTCAAAGATAAGAAATATGATGTATAATAGAGTTCGTCTATATCATCAACTTCCTTAATTCCCAATTGTTTGAAAGCAGATGAATAGATTCTGGATTCACCTGCAATGCTTGATGTATGAGTTAGCGCTCTTTTGGCGGATTGCTGATATATGCCACTTTTCAGAGCAACTATGGGTTTATTTATTTTTCTCACAATGTATGTAAAATCCTTTCCATTTTGCAAGCCTTCTATATATAGGCCAATAGAACGGGTTTGTCTATCTGAGTTCAGAAAATGAATTATATCAGAAAATCCTATATCCCATGCATTGCCTAGCCAAATCAACTTGCCTATTCCGCCTATAGATGAGTTTTGACTTGCAATGTCTAACAAAGCTGCTCCAACACCCCCAGATTGCGAAACTATGGAGTGATTACCCCTTTTGGGGAATATGTTTTTTTCAAAGGTCAAATTCAATCCATTATCCGTATTTATTATGCCGCATACGCTGTTTGGTCCCAGGAACCTTATCCCCCTTTCCTTGAACTTTGAAATTATAAGTTTTTTTTGGGAGTAGTTGCCTGGCAATATAACACAAAATTTGCAGGAAAACTTATCTACATTCTCTAGTAGATCGTGTTCGTTTAATAGAACTACGTACAAATCTGCCTGAGGAAAATACCGGCCTTTTTTTAGATCCACAAAGAATACCCCCCCCTTAAATGCAGAAAGATTATTCTTTATGTTGTCAAAATTTTCTGGAGACGAAATATTTTCATTTATATCCATATTACCTATCAGACAAACGGATTGAGGGTAGAAAAGATATTCAAGCATATTAATTATTGCGTTTTTTGAATAAAAAATAACAACTTAAATCCTTCGTTCCGGATTAGTTTCTCATGGTATCATATGGAAAAACTCTTGGTCCAATAACTGTTAGGCAATTTGTTGATTATCATACTAACAGAATAGATGGTAGAAGGATACCAGAATTCCTCATAGAGGATAAGTGCTTAGATATGACTTTACATCCACATGGAGCTGGCGGATCTGAAGATGAAGTATGCAGACAAGTAGCATATACTATTATGGGGTCCCATTTTGAAAGAGATCCTATTAGAAAAGGATTTAGAACTGAAATATTATTGAGGTGTGTAGAAGAAAATCCGGAAAATATGTGGGTATATGAAGAAAAACACGAACCATTATATCATTAATTTCTTTCAAAAGAAATTCCGTTCACAGAAATAATTCCTTCATGATTTTTTGACCCCTCCACTTCAAATTTGACAGGCAAGAATTTCTCAATAACATCTATGTTCGTAAGCACGTGATCGGTTATTTTTTCAACTGTTATCTTGGACTTTCCTTTAGCTAATGCCATGAAAATTAAAAGCTGGTCGGCCATGTATTTATCCACCGCATTGTTTGACTGCAAAGATTCTATAAGCTCATTAGCGGCGTTTGTTGCCACATCTTCAGCTCTTATTCCTCTTTCACCCAAAGCACTCCCACCCAATAATGATTTTTCACAAACGCCAATGCAGGTTATGCTGCTTCCATGACTTTTGGATTTGGTTGATGTGTTTACAAGAGAAAATTTGGCTTTATGGTATTTTTTCGCTAGTATTTCCATAGCAGTTCTATTTTGTCTTTCTGCAATTTCCGCAGGCAAGTTTCCACAAATAGACTGTATGTTTATGCCTAGAACGTTTCCTCTTTGTGATAAGCTAATTGCTTCGAGTTTTTTTATGGGATTTACTGCTATTTTTATATTGCCTCCTCCAAGAGGATAGAAGCCGTGATTTTCAATTTCTATATGCACATCGACACCCATTTTTCTTAAAAATGGCAATAAAACAGAATTGGTATAATGGATTGTAGGTGACCATTTGACATCTGTCCCGCCAATTATTTCTAATGATAAGGATTTTTCAGAAAAAATCAAAACAGGTAAAAGCGTTTGCAGCAAAAGAGTAACGCTGCCGGCAGTTCCTATATCGATTTTATGAGATTTTACATCTATTTTGGACGGCTTAAACACTATTTCTGTTGACCATTCATGCAAGCCTTCCACTTCTGCATCGCAGAATTTCTTCATCACCTCAATTCCAGTCATATGTTGTGGTCTTAATCCAGGCTTAGAATCAATCTTTCCTTTCCTGATATTCGTTATTTTAACAGGATAATTCGTCAGAGCAGAAAGAGCAATAGCCGTTCTTAATACTTGACCACCACCATTTGAGCCATCAATTTCTATCATGAAATAAAATTAAACGGGGCAGTATATTAATGTTTTATTTTCATTAATTATGTTTCTGATTTTAATTCGCAATAATCTCTTGCTTCTTCACTTGCCACTTGATATGGACATATACAACCAATAAATGGGCAATAATAGCGTCCATTTTGTGCTAGTTGATAAGCATATTTTCCATCCATAGCACACAAATTGGCAATTCTTTGATTCTGTGAAGGATCATATCTTGTTAGTATACCTGCTACGCTAGGATCGTTTGCTGAGCTAGGAGGCATATTATCACGTTTTATTCTAAATCTTTCAATACATTATTAGCATAATCAACTATTTTCTTATTTATGTTCAAATGAGCCTGTTCTATTCTATCTCTTATTATTTCATCCTTGCCCATTGTCTTTTCAATTGTCCATAAAACCAGTAAATTGTTCTGAAGTTCTAGCCAAAAGAAAGCCTTTTCTAAGTATTTTTTCATATCTTCAGTACTTTTAGCCTTTAGAGCTTCTTCCTTCCAAACAGTATAATGTTTAGAGCAAGTAGCTACTATATCAGAAGGTTCTAATTTCATATCACTATATAGTGGTTACAATATATATAAACATTACTATTAAGTAGTAAATAAATTATTATCGAGCACTAACTGGACAATCTGGGGATCCAATCTGGTTCCGGAAGCATTTCTAAGACTTTCTAGAGCCTCAGCACGATCCAGATTGTTCTTTCTAGTTACAGAAGCATCATAATCATCCGCAACTCTTACTATCCTTGCTTCTATTGGAATTTTCTCTCCTTTTAACCCTCTAGGATAACCTTTTCCGTCATAAGTTTCGTGGCTATATAAAACTCCACGAGCTGTCGGCAAAACTATATCACTCATGAAGTTCAAATCTCTAGAGGATATATATCCCAAAGAAACTACAATCAAATATCCGATAAAAGAATGCGTTTTTATCCAAGCGTGCTGAAACAGATTTAGGGGCCCATCATTATTCATCCAAGATGAAGGGATAATAATCTTCCCAATATCATGGAGTCTGGCAACTTCTTTAACTATATATTTTTGTGACTCATCCATAGAACTATAGGCATTCAAACCAGAACAGCAAACTATTTGATCACAATACTTCTCCACTCTTTCAGAATGATCAAATGTATCTCCACTATGCAATCTTAAAACATTTATCAAATACTTGTCTATTCTGTCAAATTTAGATTTCCATTCGTAAAATCTTTGACTCACAAAACCATATAAAACAATAAACTTTTAATTCTATCCCGATCTTTCAATGAGAACTTAAATTTCATATTTCTTTTGGATGTCAGGAGAAACGGCGTCAAATCCATGCACTTCTTTTAG
The DNA here is from genome assembly GCA_964373165.1 of uncultured archaeon. Classification (GTDB taxonomy): domain Archaea; phylum Aenigmatarchaeota; class Aenigmatarchaeia; order CG10238-14; family CG10238-14; genus JAGVVZ01. Next base: position 10,113 of record CAYJTF010000014.1, on the reverse strand, counting down.
TTCATTAGCAAACCCTTCTGTTTTATCTCCATGTATACAGAATACCTTTTCTGGATTTATTTTTTTACAAAGTTTTAGTAACTCTGTTCGTGATGCATGAGAACTGAAATTGAATCTTTTCACAGACATTTTTACAGTCAAGTCCACTTCATCGTCAGTAAATCTGCCAGTTTCTAGTAAGCGTGCTCCGCCCGTTCCAGGGCTTTGGAATCCCGTCAAAGATAATGAACAGTCTTCTCTACCAAACATTTTTTTAATATAACCTACTACGGGACCACCCGATAGCATGCCAGAACCACATATAATGATGCACGGCTTCTTTATTATCTTCTTCCTCATATTAACATTATCAACAAATTGTACATTCATTCTTTGCAGCACTTTTTTCAATATATTATATTCTCTCTGGAGTTCCGGATAAGCATCTAAAATTTCCGTCGCATTCGCAGACATCCCATCTAAATATATAGGATAATTGACCTCGAACTCATCTAATACTAAGAGTGTTTCTTGTGATCTGGATATTGCAAACGAGGCGACGAGTGCAACACCTTCATTATCTAACGTGCTTCTTATATGTTCAATGAATTTTCTTTCTTCTTCACTCCTATTTGGGTGATCTCTATCCGAGTATGTACTTTCTATAACCAGCGCATCCACGTCTTCAATGTCAGTATCCGCTCCCTTCATCAGCCTTGTGTCTTCTAATTTAAAATCGCCTGTATAAAGAATTTTTTTCTGATTTTCTAACAGTATCATAGAAGAACCTGCTATGTGGCCGGCATCATATGCAGTTATTTTTGAATTACCGATATTGAAAGGTTTCCTGTAATTGAACGATTTAAAATTTTTCAAAGCAACTTTCGCATCCTTTTCGCTGTAACCCAATGAATAATTTTCATGTTTTGCGATTTTTATCGAGTCAAAAAAAAGAATTCGTGATAAAGGGGAAGTTATTTCCATTGAATAGACCGGACAGTTATGCCCCTTTCTGAATAATAAAGGCACAGCTCCTACATGATCTAAATGTGCATGCGTCAGAATAACGGCCGATAATTTAGTGTCAGGTAATCTTGGAAATTCCGGAGGATCTGTTTCTATCTTTAACCCATAATCCATCACGACACTCTCAGAACTAGTATCGACCAGAACTGATGACCTTCCTACCTCTTTTGCTCCGCCTAAAAATGAAACTTTCAATTTAATCGCCAATAGAATAAAGTTATACATAAACACTCTATTAAATATATTAATCTTTGTGCGTCAGTGATCCAACGGCCAAGATCCCAGCTTCCCAAACAAGAAAAAAGCTGGTTATTCGGGTTCGAATCCCGACTGGCGCATTATTTTTTCCTACTCCTTAGTGCAAAACAATCTTTATATTAAGACTTAAACAAATTCTATTAGATGTAAATGGCAAAAAAAGAAATGAATACAAAGGTATACCATTTAGTGCTGGTAGCTTTAGGTCTCTTAGTGGTATTAGCAATGCCGGGAGGTCCTCTTATGCTATCCGATTATCACCAATTGCAGCATTTAATCGCTGGAGGGTTGGTGGCACTATTAGGTGCATTACTTTACTTAAAGAGCAAGTAATTTTTGATTTGTTTTTCTTTATTTTTTTCTTTAGCTTCTAAATAAATTTAAAGCTTTATAAATCTATACATCGTTAATTTGTAAGTTAACAAGAGGTGTAGCGAATGTCAAAGCGCACCGGACCAACAAATCCGATATTGAAAAAATTAATAGAAAGTTTGAAAAAACAATCCCTTGAAAATAAAAGTCCGTTTCTCAGAGATATTGCTGAAAAATTAAATAAGCCCAGAAGACAAAGAGTAGAAGTGAATATAGCACATATAGAAAGACACTCACAAGAAGGAGAGACTGTTATTGTTCCCGGTGTTATCCTAGGCTATGGTGATTTATCCAAGCCTATTACTGTTAGCGGATGGAAATTCTCAAAATCAGCTATAGACAAAATAAAGCAAGCGAAAGGAACTGTATTAACAATCGAAGAATTAGTTAAAAATAATCCAAAGGGTACAAATGTTAGAATAATGTGTTGATAAGTATGAAAGTTTATGATATCTCAAATAAGGTAATAGGAAGAACACTAACAAGAGTCACTAAAGATCTACTAAAAGGAGAGACGGTGCATATAATAAACTGTGAAAAGGGTTTGATTGCCGGCAATCCTAAATATACGAAAAATCATTATTTAGAAAAGGTCCGGAGAGGGGACAAACATCACGGACCATTTTATCCAAAAACACCACAAGGTATAGTGAAAAGAATGGCAAGAGGGATGATCCCATATAAGTTGAACAAAGGCAAGAAAGCATTGTCCAAATTAAAGGTTTGGATAGATGTCCCAGAAGAATTAAAAAATGTAGAATCAATAAGTTATGATGATGCAGACGTTAAAAAACTTAGAACTAAATATATTACAATTGGAGAGTTGTCTCTCGCATTAGGTAGTAAGAAAAGATGGTAACATGGCAAAACAGAAGGAAGAAATAAAAAAAGAGAAAATAATATTCGGCATAGGTAAAAGAAAAAACGCGGTTGCGCGTGCAAGAATCAAGTCTGGTTCTGGCAGAATATTAATAAATAATACGCCACTTGATTTAGTTCAACCGGAATACTCCAGATTGAAGATTAGAGAGTCAATATTATTAGCTGAAAATTTAATTAATCAAGTTGATGTAAATGTTGATGCAAGAGGAGGAGGTATAGTAGGGCAAGCAGATGCTGCTAGACAAGCGATTGCAAAAGGATTAGTAGAATATTTCGATAACAAGAATTTGAAAGACAAGTACTTAGAATATGACAGAAATTTGCTTGTATATGATTCTAGAAGAACAGAGCCTCATAAACCCTCTAGATCAAGTCAAGGTGCCCGCAGGCACAAACAGAGAAGTAAGAGATAGGAGGTAGATTAAAATAATAATTCCAGTCCGCTGTTTCAGTTGTGGAAAGGTTGTTGCTCACTTTTGGGAAGATTTTCAAAGAAGAATAAATGCTGGTGAAAGTGGAGAAAAGGTTTTGAATGATTTTGGGTTACAAAGATATTGCTGCAGAGGAATACTTTTATCCCACGTGGATCTTCTGAAAAAAATATCTAAGTTCGCTTAAACTTAAGTGAATGAATTGAATCTAAAAAACAAAATAAAAGAATTCTTTTACATAGATTCTTTACATGAAAGGAAGATCGTACCGTTTTTAATTTTTGTTTCGTTTATAGCATCTTTTCTTGTCGGAAGAGGATTTGCATTGTTCTTGCCGCAGAAAATTATAATTATTAATGGCTATCACATTCACCATTTCTTTTTCGGGATATTCTTCATTTCAATTGCAGGAATAACGGCACTGATATCGCACACTCTTAAAAAAATAAAACTTGCTTCCGTAATGTTCGGTATAGGCTTGGGCTTATTAACTGATGAAATAGGTCTTTTGCTTACGTGTACTTCAGAAAATTTTGTGTGTAATTATTGGTCTAGATTGACATATGATTTTATTGTGGTAATAATTTTGGTATACTTGATCACAATATTTTTTGATCCGATGTGGCTGAAAAGAAGGAAAGCATTAAAAGGTTAAAAATATAAATACAACAATACAATTCTAGGAGATGGATAAAATTTCAAAAGATTTAGACGAAAAAAAGAGCGGGTGGCCCAGAGATAGACTGACCCGTTTTGAAGTATCTAGAGTTATTGGGGCAAGAGCCTTACAGATTTCATTAGGCGCTCCTATTCTGATAAAAACAGAAAAAAACGATTTTGATCCAATAGATATTGCTGAGAGCGAATTTAAAGAAATAAAAATTCCTATGACAATAAAAAGGCCCATGCCAGACAATAGTACTGAAACAATCGACATAAAGAAAAGTATTAAAAATTGGTTAGAAGAAAAAAACGGAGAAATTTGTTAGATTGTTATTTTTTATTGCTTAATCATATAACTTTTTGCTCTTTATCTGTATAGTATATTCTTATCTGGTTATCTGTGCATTTCTTACCATATCAGACAATTCTTTTGCTTTTCCCTTTTCAAAATGCCTTCTTATGGGACCTAATATTTCATCTAATGCCTGGATAGTTTCTTTTTTTAAATCAAGCGGATGAAGTTTACCGTTTTTGAACTCTAGCTCAAGATCCGAATAATCATGTATTTCCATGTTACCTCCAAATTTTGGAGATCTTTCTATTGTTCTAGATTTGAACTTTCTTAAAATAATGTATTTCCATATTTCCAATATAGGATTTCCGTCAACAATCTTTTCAGGACAGAACGCTTTGTTTATTTTCTCTTCTATTTCTCTCCTAGAATCATGAATGAATATAGCTGTTTGTGGTTTAGATTTGCTCATTTTAGCTTCTATTTGCATTGTTGCAGTCTCTTGACCCATCCTTCCTTCACTAGGACCTTGCAAACCAGCAAGAAGATGGTGGTGAACGCAGACTCTTGTAGATTGTCCTAATTTGGGGGCCAGTTCTCTTGATAAGATAGTCGCCTTTTTCTGGTCCATGCCCAGCTGCAATATATCCGCTTTAAAGTAGAACGGATCCCATGCCTGCATCATCGGATAGATTAGCTGAGCTGTATATTGCATTTCTGCTTCCTTTCTTCCCATGATTGTAGCTGCTCTTATTGTTCTTTGCACTGTTGAATTTTTTGCGATGTCAATAACACCCTTCCAGTAATCAGAATCTTTAACAGCATCGCTAGTCCATAAAATCTTAACCTTTTTCATATCAATTCCGCATGCCTTCCAGCCTTCTAAATAATATTCCCCGGTTTTTTTGATCAGATCTAAATTTCCACCCATTTTGTTGTTGATGTATGCAAACCAGTCTGCTATCCATAAAATGAATTCACATTTAGCATCTAGCATGTCTTGAATTTTTATTGCGCGCAGTACTGCCGAGCCTAAATGCATTTGACCTGATGTTTCAAACCCGTCATAAGCAGTGGGATGGCTTTTAGTTTCTAATAACGTTCTTAAATCTTCTTCAGTAATTATTTCTTCTGTTGGTGGTGCTCTTATTAAATCAATTCTTCTTTCTAGATCCATTTAAATCACTTTATAGTTTTTTTAATATATCCAACATTTCTTTATCTATTTTAAGTAATTTTGAAATTTCTTTATCTATTTTTGACAATGGAACTTTAATAGTTTCAACTGTTCCGTCCGGATATCTAATTTCCTTTTCTACAAATTTCATTTTTTACATCTCTTAAATGATATTTCCAATAGCTGTTTAACATCTCTAAATCTTATCTTATCAATTTCTATTTTTCCTACGTCTCCTGTTGTTCTCGTATGCTCTTTATTGCAACAGTTTATATTCCAATTTTCAATTTGTAAGATTTTAAGCTTAGTTATATGTGATGGTACTGGAAAGATATCATATATAATATTACCAAAGACTTCTTCTGCTTCTCTTCTATCCATTTCTAAAACCTTTACTTCTTTATTATCATTTATGCAATTATTAGCTTCTAGTTCTATTTGTCTAATTTCTTGATCTGTTGGTTTTTTATTACAGTGAACTGTTAATCTGCCATTAGAATCATCTACATAGACACTTGTAGTTAATACTGTTCCTAAAATTTTTTGCGCAGCTCCTTTTACAATATGCAAAGCCGTATGTGTTTTTCTTTCTTCGTTCATGCAATCACTATTAATTTTGTATACGATTTCTATATATTTTATTACATTCATCTAATATTTGCGCTAATTGAGTAGGTACTACTCCTTGCTCGCCGTCGCATTTGCGTTTTCTACCACCTTGTTTTTCACTAACTGTCTCTATTATTAAAAAATCTGCTCCATGTTCAACTGCTTCTTTCGCTACTTGGGGTACATATTGCCAATTACCTGCTATATGACTAGGATCGAAACCTACAATTATATGTTCCTTATCACTTACAAGATTCTTTACAGTAACTATTTCATCTACATCATTAAAAAATCTGTAATTTGGATTTTGATGCATCATTTTATTCATTAGTTCTCTAATATCTGGGTTTCCATAGTCTATCTTCTGGAGTCCTCTCAATGTAAAAAATATTAAGCCAGAATTTCCCAAGTAACCAATAGCCCCTTCTATCTCTTTCATATTAGAACACATACCTCTTTTTAATAAAACGGGTGTTGTGCCTCTTGATTCGCCTATCGTCCTAAGTAATGAGTAATTTTGCATATTTCTAGATCCTATTTGCAATACATCTATTCTATACCTTCTAAACAATTCTATATCTCTCGTATCCATTATTTCAGTTACTATCGGTAGTCCTGTTTGTTCTCTTGCTTCACATAAGTATTTTAGACCATCTTCTCCCAGTCCCTGAAAAGATCGAGCGGATGTTCTTGGTTTGAATGTCCCTCCCCTCATCGCATGAATATTGTATCCAGTATTTTTTAATTCAGCAAGCTCATTTGCTGCTTGAATAGTGTCTTCTCTACTTTCAATAGCGCAACGTCCTGCAATAGTTACCAAATCCCCAAGTCTGTATGTTGGAAACGTCTTATATAAGAGTTCTATAAAATCTATCGCCAATCATTTTGATTCTCACCTTTTTGTCGTTATTTTATTCTAATAGAATTTTCCATTTTGTCCAGTCTTTTATCTAAATCCAGCAATGCATCAATGAAGCGTTTTCGCAATTTCTTTGCTTCTGGGTTAAAATTTTGCACACTGATAAAAAGCTCTGGAGAGTCATCCTTGAAAGTATCTATTAACTCTAGCACTTTGTCCAATGCTGAAATTTTTATTTCTTGGTCTTTTATCCCTAAATTTATAATTGGAATAGTAATAAAATGTAAAAGTGCATGAGAAGATGCCATTGCCTTATCATGTTCTATTGGACTGGTTCTTATTACATCTAATCCAATACTTTTAAACATCTCATTTACTTTTAAAATAGTTTCTTTTTTTGCTCTTACTTGACAAACGACTATTTTCAAGCCCCTGATACCGTTTTTCCCACTTTGGGGGCCGAACAATGGATGCGTTCCTATTATTTCTGTTTTAGTTGGAAGTATATCTTTCATCCACTTGCAGGGCAATATTTTTGTGGAGCAAACGTCTAAGATAATTGAGTCGTTACTTAATGAATTCTTTATTTTGTGTAATACCGTTTTTAGTGATGGTATGGGAACTGATAATATAACTATTTTCTTTGATGCTGCCTCTTTCACCGAAATAAATTTGACGCCTATCATCTTTGCATCCATGCTCTTGTTTAATTTATCTGAAACAAAAACATCAAATTTTGTCTTCAAGTGTTCAGAGATAAATCTACCAAAATTCCCAAAACCAATAATTCCTATTTCTGTCATTTCATTTCACCTATTCATCCATCTTTCTATTCTATCAAAGGCATCTTCATTAGACGCACTTTCTCCAGCAAACGATAATCTCAAATGATTTTCTCCATGTGGGCCGAATGAAATACCTGGTACTGTTACAACTCCACTTTCATATAGCAGTTTCAATGCAAACTCTGTATCTTTAGTTCTAAATCTTTCAGGAATTTGTTCTAGTCTTTGTCTTGCTCTTTCATTTAAGTTGCCGACTCTTTCAACTTTCAATTTTGGAAATACATAGTAAGCACCTTGAGGCCTTTGATATTCAAAAACATCTATTAACCCATCTAGCCTATGACACATTATATCTCTCCGTCTTTGTAATTCTGCTTTAAATCCCTCTACATATTCTTGTGGTCCTTTTAGCGCTATTAATGCCGCACGTTGAGATATACTGGGAGCACATATGTAATTCTGGTCCTGAACATCAAACACTCTATCAATGACGTCTGGTCTAGAAACTACCCACCCTACTCTAAATCCTGATATTGCATACTCTTTCGATGGAGTAAAAAATGCTATAGTATTGTCTCTAAACTCAGGAACAGATGTCAAAGTAAAATGTTCTTTTCCATCAAAAGTTGCAAATCTATAAGCATTATCTTCTAACACATATAGATTTCTACTTCTAGCTACTTCTCCAACAAATCTTAGGTCCTCTTCAGGAAATATTGCACCTGTAGGATTTGAGGGGTTACAAAGAATAATTGCTTTAGTCCTACTTGTTATCTTATTTTCAATTTCTTTTGTATCTAATTTCCATAATTCATTTTCAATTAATCGCGTGTATACAGGCACACCACCAGCAAATTTTACAACTTCAATATGATTTGAATACGCAGGAGAAGGAACTATGACTTCGTCACCTTCATCTATTATCGCCATTAATGTGCAAAATATACCGCCTGCACTTCCAGCTGTAGTTATAACTTCTCTTTCTGGATCAATGTAAACATTTCTTCTGCCAAGCTTTTTTGCAAATTCCGAATTTAATTCAGGGATACCTCTACCTAAAACATATTTATTGACATCCGCATCATTCGCTACAACTCTAGATAGTTCTTCTGATACATATTTTGGTAACCTAAATGAAGGTACGCCCACTCCAAGAGACACAAATCCCGGAACATCACTTAATGCAAAATTATACATATGCCTAATCAAAGATGCACTTAAATTTTCCATTCTTTGTGAAAATTCGTAATTTATTGTCATTGTGTCCGCCTCTTTTCTATACCAAAAACTTCCCATGTCATTGGTACTGGTCCAAAATCTCTAATAACCTCTAGATCCATATTTTCAGCTACATCTTCTGATCCTATTGCCGCTTCAATTTTTCCATCAGCAACCATTTTAAGACACAAAGGTTTACTTTCGACATAAACGGGTTCACAGGTCTCTGGAAGTAAAGGTCTAGTAGATGGATGAATAGCTATCCTTCTGATTTCTCCCGTATAGTTAGGTCTTTTTGCAAGAACCATAGATTTAGTTGGTAGTATAAATGTGTCTATAATAGGAATATCTCTGTAAGCAAGATGTAGAGAAAATAGATTATTGTATGCTGCTGGAACTATTGCAAAATCTGAAACTCTAGACCTAACTGAATCTAAAGCAGCTTCAAAACTAGAGTATAACTGAATAACAGGGTTTGGAATTTTTCCAGTCAAAGCATAGTGTAATGCAGCCCTTTCAGAGTCGGTTCCTTCTGGACCCAATGTTGAAATTATGTAAATATCGTTTGTCATAATATCACTTCAATTATCTTCACCTGTAACCCATCCTCCACCTTTAGAGATGCCGGAGTATATGACGTTTCTTATTTTGGAGATACTGCATTCATCAGCTTGAACTGCTACTATTACCAATCTTTCACTTTCCGTGTATGGTCCCACGTGGTCTTTGCTAGCTTTTGTAATTTCAATTGTTATTTCCAATCCATCATCTCTAATTCTTCCAGTATTGTCTCTATACAAAGGTGTAGCACCTAAACTAGCACCGCTAGTTTCAATGTTCCCAATAGTTCCCAATTTTTTTCCAAACTCATACAAATACATATCTTGGATTTTTCCATATACAGTTATTTTAGGACTCATCTTTCATCACCCATTATAACTGAAAAAATAAATTTCCCTATAGACGTAACAGAAGGTTTTTTAAAATCAGAAGAACTGCCAAAATCAATTAATCCCAAATTCCTCAATATACGCGCGTTTAATTTTAAAGTAGAAAGTGGTATGTCAAAACTTTTGGATAAAGATTTCAATACAAATGTTAAAGAATTGGAGTCATGATCAATATTTTCTAGAATTAAAAGTTGATTTTTATTGAATGCTCTAACCAATACTTTTCTTAGGTCTTCCCTGTTTCGATCTGACAAACATATTGGATTGGCATCACTTTCACAGAGATATTATTATAGAAGAATACTATATAAACCTATTGGACATGTTAACATACCTATTGTAATTTTTAATCTTTATATTAAATTTAACCGTAAACCAAATATGTTGGCGCATTACCCGGACATTGTTCAACACCGCTTTTTAAATCCATATCTGACGGTGGGAAACCAGAATAAAGTTCTTTCGCATCTCCTTCAAGGAGTCTATATACATCAAGATGAAACTTTCCGTCAGGTGGTAACCCAACTTGATTATACGCTTCTGTTATTTTCTTGCATATAAAAATGAAACTCAACAGAATCACCTGATAAGAACTTTAGAAATTTTTGATAA
>CAYJTF010000013.1:0-17837 GCA_964373165.1 uncultured archaeon | reverse complement strand
AACAAACTTTGTCGTATCATTTTCCAGAATGTTTTTCGGAGGACTTATATTGTTTGGAGTTTTAGTTCTGACCAATAAGTATCAGGTCTTGTTCAACTTAGACATAATAGCTTGGAGAAACATAGGAATCTCAACAATAGTTCTATTTTCTTACGTCTTCTTTTGGTATTGGAGTTTGAAATTAATTAATGCATCTAAAGCAGCTACATTTCTCTTGCTAAGCCCTGTTATCTCATTGGTATTCGGTTATTTTTTGTTTAAAGAACCTTTGCCATTATTGCAATTAGTTGGTTCTGTGATGATCATAATTGGGTCATATGTGACAATAAAGACTAAGAGTGAATTAGTGACAGGAATATAAAGAAGAAGGATAAAAAAATGCGTAAAGTATTGGCAATTATAAGTTTTGTTTTGTTGTTCAGCGTGGACTTAGTATTTGCTCATGAACACAACTTTAATGAAACAAAACAACTGATGGATTCTGGGATTGGTTGTGATAAGCTTACAAATAAACAACTCGAGGAAATCGGAGAATATTTAATGGAACAAAAGCATCCAAGAGAAAGCCATGAATTAATGCACCAAATGATGGGTATGGAAGAAGGGACAGAAACTGAAGAACAATTTCATATTGGTATGGCAAAAATAATGTATTGTGGTAAAACAAATGATGTGATGAGTGATAAGATGATGAACATGATGATAGGTCAAAATATGATGCAGGGTACGGGTGGATATTGGTCCGGCTTAGATATTTTATATTTGGTTTTACTAGTTGGGCTGACAATATTAGTATACCTTGGCATAATAAGACTTTGGAAAGACATGTATCAACACAAGAAAAAATAAGCAGATATTTAGTTTTTTATTTTCTTTTATTTCTTTTTTCTTCTTTGGCAATAAAATAATACAGAACAGCTCCAATTACATTCAGAGCTATTAGTACGATAACCCATACTAGTTTGTCGTTGAACTTTTTTCTTTGTAAACAGTCTATGAGCATCCACATCCAAAAAATCACTACAAATACAGCTAAACCCAACACTAATAGCATAAGAATCAACATGAATAATATTATACCGAATAACATCAATGAATGTTATAAATTAATTGATTTAAATAAATTTTTCATTCATATAAAACGATGATGTTCGCATGATAATATAATAATTATACTCTTATATCAACTTTCGGAGCATTTTCTGACCCTTCTTGAGCTTCGAAGAACGGTTTTTTCTCAAATCCAAACATGTTAGCAATCATATTAGTTGGGAATAATCTTAGTATAGTATTATATTCCCTAACTGCACTATTATAATCTCTTCTAGCAACTGATATTCTATTTTCGCTTCCTTCTAATTGAATCATAAGATTATTCACAGTCTCAACTGTTTTTAATTCAGGATAATTCTCAAAAGTAACCAATAATCTAGATATAGCAGAATCTAATTGAGTACCAGCATTTATTTTTTCATCAATTGTTTTTGCATTTGTCCATTGAGTCCTTAATCGTGTTATTTCAGTTAATGTAGATTTTTCGAATTGGGCATATCCCTTTACTGACTCTACAAGATTAGGTATTAAATCAACCCTCCTCTGGTATTGTACTTGGACATCTGCCCATTTGTTTTCAACATTCAATTCTTTGCTTACAAGGCTGTTATAAGATGACCATAAAAATAGGATAGACAATAAAACTAGGACACCCAACGATATTAGAACAATCTTACCTGTTGATAAAACGCTTTTTTTAGTCATCTTTAGATATTTGTAATGGGTAAGATTTAAGCATTACCACCTACCACTAGAGCCTCCGCCACCCGAGCCTCCGCCGCCAAAACTTCCCCCCCCACTCCCATTATTTGATCCACCACTAAATATATGATAAAAACCGCTTCTTTTGTTTTTCTGCTTCAATCCCTTTATAATTATAATTATCGCTACAAGTAAAATAAGCAAAACAGTAAATAGGACGGTTTTATTGCCTTTACTTTCACTCCACAGAAAAGTTCCTATAAACAAAGCAAAAGGCATTACAAAAATTAATCCCTCCCAAGATTTATTCAAAACTATCTGAATAATTGAGAAAGCTATTATTATAGCAAAAATGTAAAAACCAAGATAACTTAATTTTTCAGGAGTTTTGTCATAATCTGTTTGAACTTTTTCCTCCGGATTTTTAATATATTCTCCTAAATTATACACAGTATAATACAACCCATCACAATAATTTCCAGCTTTAAATTCCGGTACCATGTATTTTTCGGCTACTTGATGAGTCACGATATCAGGTATATTTCCTTCTAACCCATATCCCACTTCTATTCTATATCTTCTATCCTGGATAAAAACTAAGACCATCGCGCCATTATTTTTTTCTTTTTTTCCAATTCCGTTTTCCCTGAATAGTTCATTAGCATATTTTTCTAGATCATCACACCCAGATTCATTACATAAGCTACTCATTGTAACAACTGCTATTTCAGCCGTTGAATCCGACTCAATTTTTTCTGCAATAGAATTAATTTTATTTTCACAATCATAGTCAAGAACATTAGCGAAATCGTTTACGTATTTTTGTAATTGTGGTTTATTTAATGCAGAAACAAAAGGAAAAACAGTCAAAATTATTAGAATAATTGGTATAATTTTCATGTATATATTTTGTTTAATACGATTAAAAATGACATTTAATCCGCCAATAATACACATAGGTTAAAAATCGGCAGAATAAATAATAATTATGAATCTTTACCAAAAATTTCTGATTTTATCGTTAATTATTGTTGCAGCGTTTTTTATGCAAAACTTTAACCCAAGTGGTTTTTATGCCAGAATTGTTTCTCCAACTGTTACTTCAGGCAATTTGGTCCTCGTTTATATCAATCCAACAGGAGCTGTTTTTACTAGCAACTTGGAAATTACAAATCCAACAGACTATCCGATGAATATAGAAATTGTTTCATATGAAGTATTTCTTAATTCTAAAAAAGTTGGCTGGGGCCAAGAATTTTCTGATGTGATCCCGTCAAAATCCGTCAGAACTTATAAACCATATGTATCAGTCCCATTTAATGAGAATTTGTCACCAATAGACATATTAAATAATGAGATTATTTTCAAATTAGATATTGATTATAACATAAATGGCTTGATTAAAGAAAGAGAATCTTTTGAGTTTGCTTATAACGCAACTTTTCAGTCAATCAGTAAGTAGGAGCAATAATTAATCGTTACTTGATGCCGGGTATTATTGATATTTGAATAATGGAGAATCTCCAGAATATTTTGCCTCACCTATACCATATAATAAGGCAATATAGGTATGTAAGAGCTTGGCAATTTTTGATGTCGCTCCGTTTACAGCTCTAATATTTCCTTCGTGTGTTGTTCTTGTATGTTTAGCATTTCTACTTAGTTCCAATACCTCTTCCATATATTTTCTATACGGGTGGCTAGGAAGCGTAGCATTTAGCCACATTTCTAATTGATAAGGGCGTGGTAATGTGTTATCTGATACTATACCTAAATGTAAATTTCTTAATGGTTTATTTTTTTTGAGGGAATGCCACACTTCAGCTTCGGGTCCTGTCATGCCGACAAACGGGATTCCCATTAAAAGAAATGCTGTATATTCTGGAGATGTTTCTAAATCAGGACCATGTACAGCATATAAATCTCCTGAATATGTGGGTATTCCGCTTATTTCACTCGCTGTTCTTGCTAACGAAATACTTTTTTTATCCATCATATCTCTTCTATCTAAAAACGGATTCCCAATCGCTTGTCCAATATGCACCCCCCTACCCAACGTATAGTAGCCACTCACAACTCCTATGTCACCAGGTCTTAATACTTTACCTTTCCGTTCATTATGTATGCTTCCTCCTACAGCGTCTGTTGTTATAATAGCTCCTGTTCTTCTTCCGTGTCTTGTCAAATGCATTAGAACAGATGGGATATAACCAACTTCTAACGCTATTTCATCAGGTGTAGGAGTCACGTAATCACCGGAGAAACGAAAAGTATGAGATCTTCTTCCAAACAAAATGATACTTGCAGGACCTGGTAACCTATCTTTTAGTATTACAATTTTAGATTTTTGACCTTCTATAGTGATTCCAGGTATAGTGGGATAAATACCTTCATAATCAATTTCAACATCTCCTTCATTGTATGCCAATCTTGCAATTCTATTTGCACCAGTTCCTAATATGATGCCAAGTCCTATATTACCGCATCTTGCTTGCTGAACGATGCTATAAGCCGTTTCTTGGGTCATTCTGTTAAAAGTGGATTTATCTAAACCTTTCATAATCATAGTTCTTATTTTCAAAGTTAAAAAATTCCTTTTCTATTTAATAGGAAACAACCTAATAACAAACGAATTTTCGATTAAAATTAAAGCGTCGTTTATACAATTAACTTTATGAGAAAAAATATTTTTTATCTTAAAACTGATTCAAAACTTTCAGACGACGAGATTAAGAAACTAAAACATAGATATGAAAAATTTCCTACCAGTTATATTGATTGTATCATAAAAGAATATTTTAGATGCAATGCCATGAAGATTTCGCCGATAATAGCATGGGGCATACAACACGTTTTGTTTAGAGTTGATTTACAAGATATCTCGATTGTGGTTAGAGCTAATGTTACTTCTAAGAGTGATGATTATTTTTATGTTGAAAGGTGGGCATCAAATAAATTGAAGAAAAACGGGTTGCCAAGCTATAATGTTTACGCTGTAGATACAACAAGAAGAAAATATCCGTTCGATTTTATGGTGACTGATTTTGTGAAAGATAAAGACATGGAAAGTATGTGGCCATTGAATGAAAAAAATGAAAAGATGCTATTATATCAATGTGGCGAGATTCTAGCAAAAATCCATGAAATAAAAACCAAAGGATTTGGATTTTTTGATAACGAATTAGCTAAGAAGGGAGAAACTAAAGGAATCCTAAACAAATGGGAAGATTATATTTTCTCGTCATTCACTTCAAACCTTAATTATTTGAGAAAAAGAAAATTGATTTCTTCAAAAAAACAAGAGATAATCAATAAAATTTTCTTAGATAACAAAAAGAATATCAGATTAAATGAAGGTGTTCTAGTTCATGGGGATTATTGTGATCACAACATAATGGTTTCTGATAATAAAATAACAGGTGTTGTTGATTGGGAGGATTGCATTTCAGGTGATCCAATATTTGATATCGCATTTTGGTCTACATTCTATTCTAGAGATAGACTAAATCTACTATTAAATGGTTATACTGGAATAAAACATCTGCCTGGCGATTTTGAAAAGAGATTAGATATATACAGACTTAGAATTGCTATTTCTAAAGCTGTTTTACGTCATCGTTATAAACTGTATGATAAATTATCTTTAGCTTTGGATTTAATTAACGAGGAAATAAGACTACTAAAGTAATTAAATATACCATAATATAATTATAGACATGTTTTGGCTAATATTATCCCTTTTATCAGCATTTTTCGAATCAATAAAAGATTTTTTCAGCAAAAAGAGTCTAAAGAATATAGATGTATATACAGTTTCTTTGTCATTTTGGCTTTTTTCATTCCCTATTTTTTTCATTGCTTTATTAATCACGGGCATTCCAGAAATCAAACCTGGATTCTGGCCGGTGTTGGCTATAATAGGTATTATAGGTCCCATATCTCATGTTCTATATATGAAAGCTATCGAGTCGTCAGAACTGTCTATCGTGCTGCCTGTTATAGCATTCACACCCTTATTTTTACTAGTATCATCCCCAATAATTGTTGGTGAGTTTCCAAATTTGCTAGGATTAGCGGGCGTTCTACTAATTGTATTAGGTTCTTATGTACTCAACATAAAAGAAAAATCTAAAGAATATTTGAAACCATTTAAAATGCTATTGACAGAAAAAGGTCCAAGATTAATGCTTATAGTTGCTCTGATATGGGCACTAGGTGCTAATTTTGATAAGATTGCCATTAAAAACTCTTCTCCGACATTTTATGTTTTATCTATAGACGTGATTTTTATAATAGTTTTATCTATATTGACTTTATTAAAATCAAAGAATTCTTTAAGTTTAGTGTATACTGATCTAAAAAAATTAGTTCCGATAGGGTTTTTTGGTGGTTTCGGTTTAATAACTCAAATGATGGCAATTAACATGGCTTATGTTTCATATGTAATATCGATAAAGAGATTGAGCATAATTTTCGGCGTTTTGATAGGATATTTTGTTTTTAAGGAAAAAAATATAAAAGAAAGATTATTGGGGTCAATTATAATGATTTTGGGTACTTTATTGATTGCTCTTTCGTAAGAATTTGATTATTGGGATCACTTTCTTTTCATTTCATTTCTGATTCTTTCTTCTATTTTCTTCATATTTTTTATATCAGAATGCACGGATTTCATATGTTTAGTTCCATCAATAACCAGTCTCCGTAGCCCCTCTATATCATTTGACGCTTGACACCTTATTATGATACCACAATCACATTTGAAAAAATATTCCATTGTTCCACCTGAAATAATTGAGTTTGTTTTATTAAAGAAATTTGATTTTATTTGTATTAAAAGAATCTATCGGTAGAAAAATTATCCTCTCATACTACCATAAATTCCTCCTATGATAGATCCCAGTATAACAGCAATTATTGTATGCATATCGTTGGCGTAGATGTTGGATAAATATGTAAATGCTCCATATGCCATCAGACTGGATAGTCCACCTATTACTCCATAAATACCGATAGAAGAGCCGTCTGATCGATATGGTGCTGGATTCATACTATCTATAAAGTATTTAGAGAGCAATTTCTTATTCTTTTACTAACAACACTTAAAGAGAATGAAGCCTATTCATATTTCAATTGACTGGTGATTAAATCTTGAAAAAGAATAAAATAATATATCTTCAGATAGACGGTCTTTCTTATTCCATATTGAAAAAGGCCTTAGAAGATGGATACATGCCGCATTTAAAAAAATACTTAGAAATAAAAAATGTGGATATTCTCAAAAAAAGAACTGTTTTACCTAGTTCTACCGTTATTTTTCAAGCCAAACTTTTTTATGGGCTTAGCGAGAATATACTAGGCTACAGATGGTATATAAAGAAAAAAGACAGATTAATAAGCGCATCATTTGGGGATTTAATATTTGAACTGGAAGGACAAATACAGATGAAAAAACATGGAAAATTTACGCGTGGAGTAGTATTTGATTCAATATTTTCTGGCGGAAGTAGCAATGTTTCATCTCTGTCTATGAGCACCAATGCTAAATCTGAAACATCTATTAAAAAATCACTAAAAAAAGTCTTGGAATATAGCTTTGTAAATAAGCCAGCGCTAGCGTTGAATGTTATTAAACACATTTTTATTGAAACGAAAGAGGATTTTTTGGGCTGGTTGACTATAGATCCCAAATATAGAGTTAAAATAAAACCAATCTTGATTTTAGCCAGGTCTTTTGGTACAGGTATACTGCCCCATTATTCCATATCTAAAATGTTTGATGAGATAAGGAAAGAAACACATCCGATATATTGGAATTGGGAAGGCTATGACGTGGTGGCTCACAGATTTGGTAACAAAAATAAGCTTACATTTAACGAACTCAGGTTGATGGACGGGTATATTACAAAATTGCTTATTATGGCGAACAGAAAAGGATACGTTGTTAAATTATTCTCTGATCATGGACAAACATATTCTAAAATATTTCAGAGATTGAATAAAAAAAGGTTAGAAGATATATTGTCAGAATATTTGAATTTAGATAAAAAGTTGATTGCGGAATTTCCAGATATACACTATTCGGAAGATAAAAATCCAAAAGCAAGGATTATAATTTTGGATGGTGGACCAACGTCTTTGATTTATTTCAGGGATTCTAAACACAGACTAAGTGAAAATGAAATTAACAAAATTTATCCCGGTTTGATACAGAGACTGATCAATGCGAATGGGATAGGTATGGTAGCAGTTAAAAAAAATAACAAGAAAATATCGTATTTTGGAAGAGAAAAAAATCCTATGCATAAATATTTGCTAAGTTCTTACGAAATTAAAAAATTGGAGAAATGGGCAAAAATGAAGAATCAGGCAGATATAATCTTGTTCGGTGATTTTGACGGCAAAGAAGTTGTTTGCTTTGAAGATCAAATATCTACTCATGCCGGATTAGGCGGAATACAAATGGAGAGGTTTGAAGTTGTATTTTATCCATAAATCAAACAAATTATTAGAATAATTTTATATAAAATTTATCTTAAGGAAGCATACTATACTAAATAAATCCTTGTTCTAATTATATTTAGGCATATGTTAATAGCTGCTGTTAGCGATATTCATTCGCCCAAATTTTTTGATCTATTTGTAAAATCGTTAGACTTGCATATTGATAATAAAAAACCCGATTTGTTTCTTTTGGTCGGTGATATAGTAGATAGAGGCCTTGTGTTGGAATACAGGAAGATCTACAACTCTTTATTTGGAAAAATTAATTGTCCCATAGTTTCTTGTTTTGGCAATTCTGAATATGGACCCGAAAATACCGAATTAATGAAAAAAGAAAACCCAGAAATTATTTTTTTAGAGGATGAAAGTATTGTTTTTGACATTCACGATAAAAAAATAGGTGTTGTCGGAACCAAAGGGTCTCTGGATAGACCCACATTCTGGCAATCAAAAAACATACCAGGCATAACTGAGCATTATAGAGATCGTATAGAAAAAATATCTATGTTGTTAAATGACCTAGATGTCGATTTTAAAATTCTGATGACTCATTATGTCCCCACATATAAAATACTTGAAGGTGAAAACCCAGTGCAGTTTCCAGAAATGGGAAGTAGATTTTTTGAAAAAGTTATAATAGAAAGAAAGCCCGATATTGTTTTATGTGGTCACTCTCATCGGGGTAAAAAGCAAGTGTGGATAGATTCAGTTCCGGTGTTTAATGTCGGTTTAACATTGAATAATGGTTTAACATTGATAGATACAGAGAAGGATTTGAAAGCTGGACTGGAAAAATTTTTCTGAATTTGTTTACATAGATCGTTACTTTATAAAAAATTATGGCCACCTTCTTCTTGTTTCTTCAAAATTTCTTTCACTTATTAAACGCCAAAATTTCTTTCTTTCTTCAATAAGATAAGAAGGAGTGTCTCTTGTTACAGGGAAATACAGATGTGGATATCTATGCATGTGATCGCATGTGGGTTCATAAGTTTTTTCTATGATGTTTTTTTCTTCTGTCATCAATCAAATTTATGTGAACAATTTTATATCTATTTTCAGGAAATACAATATATTTATGACTAATTTTTCTATTTGAGATAAAATAAATGATAAAATAATGAAATGACTAATTAATATATGGCAATATCCGCTTCTATTCCCACAACAACTGTCGGAAGACAATATCATATAGATTGCGCTTATGGAGATTTATCTAGATATATATTGGTTCCAGGTGATCCAGATAGAGTTGCAAGAATTGGCATCGAGCATTCAAACAGACCCAATTGGCATCCTGGATTTTTTGAACATCTATATGGTTTGCCATTCTGGCCACTTAATCCATATCAAGTTGTGTCTACAAAAAGAGGAAACAGAATTATTAATAGTAGTTATGAAGATATGCGCTTTTCAGCCGCAGCAACTGGAATGAGTCCCGGTTCAGCTGGAATTATAATAACAGAATTATTAGAAATAGGGTGTGATAGACTAATTAGAGCAGGCACCTGTGGATCTATAAGAGGACAACGTGTAGGGGATATAGTAATTATAAACGAAGGTATACGAAGATTTGATGGCTATACTCACCTCTATGTAGAACCAGAATTCAGAGCATTAGCTGATCAACAATTGACAGAATTTCTTGTTGATGCCGCCACACAATTAGGTTACAAACAAGATCAAAATCTGCATGTAGGTCCCGCATGCACAACAACAGATTTTTATTTAGGACAGGGAAGACCATGGACGGAACAAATAACACCTTATATGCGTGCAGAAATGGAAAAAAGATATAGTGAAGTTGTTGATGGAACTGACGCTCTGATTTTCGAAATGGAGGCATCTGTATTGCTAACCCTAGCTTTATTACACAATGCTAAAGCGGGTGGTCTATGTTTGGTTGTTGCTGATAGAGTTAGAAATGAATTTGCTACAACTGAACAAATACATGAGGGGGAAATAAAAATTGGAAAGATAGCTTTGGAAGCTTTGAAGAGAATGTACGGTCTTGATTCTAGAAACTCTTAAATAGTTCTTATGGTATCTCTATAAAGTGTTTAAGATGGGTGAAAGCCGGGTATTACAATATTGACGCTTCACTTAATCGTGTTTTTAAACTTCTCATCCTAAAATCTAATAATTGTTATTGGTGTTAATATGGAGTTTAAATCTAAAATAAAACAGAAAGCATGGGAGCCTGATATAGAACTATTAATGTTTAAAAAATGGCAAGATGAAAAACTATACAAGTTTGATAAAAAGAGTAAAAAGCCGTTGTATAGCATAGATACGCCTCCACCTTATGTTAATACACCTATCCATATCGGTCATGCTTATACATACACTTGGCAGGACATGATGGCCCGTTCAAGAAGGATGATGGGATTTAACGTTCTCTTTCCGATGGGACTGGACAAGAACGGATTGCCGATAGAGGTCATGGCCGAGAAAATATTCAAAATAGTTATGCACGAAACGCCAAGAGAAGAATTTATTCTAAAATGCAAAAAGATGTTAGAAGAGGCGGGTGATGCTTCCTTGGACTCATTTAAAAAACTTGGATTAAGTTGTAATGATTGGAAAATTGATTATGATATTGGCGGTAGATATGATACAGACGATCCGGAATACAGAAAGCTGACACAAGAGACATTCATTGAATTGTGGAAGAAAGGATTGATATATGAAGATTTGAAGCCCACCAATTATTGTTCTATATGCAGGACGGCGATTGCTGATGCTGAAGTCGAATATAAAGAAGGGAAAACTTCCTTGAATTTCATAAAATTCAGAGTCAAAGAAACGGATGAAGACATAATCATAGCGACGACAAGGCCAGAATTATTATGCTCTTGTAAAATCATTCTTTTTAATCCTGATGATAAAAGATACAAAAAATTGGAAGGTAAAACCGCAGTAGTTCCAATATTTGGTCATGAGGTCAAGATAAAATCACATCCATATGCAAAACTTGATTTTGGTTCCGGGCTTGTTATGATATGCAGTTTTGGTGATTTTAGCGATGTCAGGTTATTGAGAGAGTTGAGTATTGAACCCACATATGCAATCAATACAAACGGACTCATGAATGAGAATGCAGGTGAGTATAATGGGCTAGCTGTTGAGGATGCTAGAAAAAATATAATAGATGATTTGAAAAAGGCTAATCTGATAACAAAGCAGGATCAAATAGATAACAGACAACCAGTATGTTGGAGATCCAAAAATCCTATTGAATTCGTTGCGCTGAAAGAATTTTATCTAAAGCAAGTAGATTATGTTAATGAACTGAAGAAAATATCAAATGAAATAAGTTTCTTTGCGCCAGAAAGTAAGCAGATATTGTTTGACTGGATAGATTCCATTTCTATCGATTGGGTACTGTCTAGAAGGAGATATTATGGCACTGAGGTGCCATTGTGGTACTGTAAAAAATGCAATTTTGTATATGTGCCAGAATCAGGAAAATACTATCAGCCATGGAAAGAAAACCCCCCGATTAAAAAATGTCCAAAATGTAATGGAACAGAGTTCAGAGGAGAGGACAGAACGTTTGACACGTGGTTTGATTCTTCATCATCAGAGGCTTATATTTTAGGTTACTTATGGGACAAAGAATTTTTCAAAAAACATTTCCCATGTGGAATGAGACCTCAGGGGAAGGAGATAGTCAGAAATTGGCTTTACTATACAGTTCTGAAATCTTTCCATCTATACAATAAAGCTCCGTTCAAAGATGCTTGGATACACATGCATATTGTTGATGAAAAAGGGGAAAAAATGAGCAAAAGCTTGGGGAATGTTGTTGATCCACAAGAGATTTTGAAAAAATACGGTGCAGAGGCATTCAGGATATGGAGTGTTTTAGAGGGTGACATAACACGCGGTGACATAAGATGCTCGTTTGAGAGAATAGAAGGGACTTCTAAATTTTTGACAAAGATGTGGAACGTAACACGTTTCATTTCAGGATTCCCACAAGTCAAAAAAGCAACTCTGTTGGCTTCAGACAAATGGATTCTGAGTGAATTAAATGCCTTGGTTTCAAACGTAAAGAAAAATTATGAGGAATATGCATTCAGCGATGCTGCAAATGCAATAAGAAATTTTGTTTGGAATTTGTTTGCATCGAATTATGTAGAAATGGTCAAACCAAGAGCATATGGTGATAATTTCAGTAAAGACGAACAAGAGGCCGCTTGGCACACCTTGCATTTAATCATGAAAACTGTTCTGAAATTACTGGCTCCTTTGACGCCTTTCATCGCTGATTACATATGGAGAGAATTATATGGGAAAGAGAGTGTGCACTTGGAAGAACTCCCACAAGCAGAATGGGACTTTAAATTAGGAGGATTAACTGATAATCTAATTCAATTCAATACAGATGTTTGGAAAACTAAGAAGGATAAAAATCTTAGCCTGAAAGCTGAAATAAAGGTCGATATACCAAAAGATTTGTTGGTAATGGAAAAAGATCTGAAGAGAATGCATAATATCGTATGATAGGCATATATTAAACATCTGCTTTTTCTAAAAAATACTTAAACTAGTATTACTGCCCAGATTTAATTTCATCTTCAACTAATTTCTTAGCCAAACCAATATAGTTTTCTGGTGTTATTTTCAATAGTTCTCACTTTATTTCCAAGGAAACATCGCCAACATATTTTTTCAGATGATTGCCAAATTCTAAATATTTTTTCACTAATTCATCCTTGTTGAGTATTTCTTCTGAACTGTAAACATGCGTAAAGATTTTCTGTTTTACTTCAACTAGTTTCTCCAATTTTCTTTTCAACGTATCTTCTTCTAAAAGATCAACAACTCTGATTCCGAATCTCGCTATTTTATCCGAATATGTCGGTCCAATACCCCTGGATGTAGTGCCTGCAGCTAGCGAGCCCTTCGACTTATCTTCTATTCCATCCAGTTTTTTATGAAAATCAAATATGATTTGCCCTTCCCTTCTAACTGCTACAAAAACACAACATCATGTGCATGACTTTCTCTCATGCCCATTGATGTTATTTTGATGAATTCCGCTCTTTCTCTTAACTCATCAATACTCTTGGATCCGCAATAACTTAAGCCGTGTTTCACACCGCCAATTAATTTATGGATGACGTCAGATGCGCCACCTTTGTATGAAACGAACGCTTCAACACCTTCTGTTACCATTCTATCTGGATTTAAATCCACTGGTTTGTTGCCATTTTCAACCATTTTCAATTTTTCATTTGCAGAAAATGAAAACATTCCTCTGTAAACTTTGAATTTTTTTCCATTGTTTTGTACTATATCACCTTTTGACTCATCTGTTCCTGAAAGCAAATTTCCAAGCATGACACAAGATGCGCCAGCGGCTAAGGCTTTAACAATGTCACCAGAATTTTTGATGCCGCCATCGGCGATTGTCGGCGTGCCGTATTTTTCAGTTACTTTAGAACAGTTAATTATTGCTGTTAATTGTGGAATGCCAAATCCAGTAACTATTCTTGTTGTGCATGCAGATCCCGGACCGATTCCAACTTTGATTGCATCAGCACCCGCAGTTGCTAATTCTTCAGCTCCCTCATAGGTTGCTACGTTGCCTGCTATTAACTCAATATCGAATCTTTGTTTCAGAGCTTTAATGGTTTCTATGACCTTTTCTAGATGACCATGTGCTACGTCCACGACAAAAACATCAACGCCCGTATCAATTAGCTTACTGACTATTTCAACTGGATCTTTCTTTACTCCTATGGCAATCCCGCACACTAATCTGTTTTTGTCATCAAAGTTGATTAGTGGATAATTGTTTAATTCCTTTTCGTTTAGTTTATATGATTTGACTTTTTCAATTTGTTTTATTTTATCCTCTACTGACATGAACCTGTGAATTATTCCAACACCACCTTCTTTTGCAACAGTGACGGCCATTTCCCACTCAGTAACACAATCCATATTAGCACTGATAATCGGTATGTTAAGTCTGATATTCTTAGTGAGTTTTGTATGCACTTGAACAGAACTTCTCGAAGGCAGATGGGATTTTTTAGGAATCAAGAGAACGTCATCAAATGACAAACCACCATCAATTATTTTTACCAGAATAACCACCTTAATTAATTAAAAACTTAGTTTGTAAGGAGGGATAGACGAACGAGCTGTCATCAAAAACAAACCAAAGATCTATCAAGTCATTTCCTATAATTTGTTGGAATTATTTCAATATAAACATTGTTGTAATTCACAACTAGATTTTCTATCAAATAGGAAATTTTGCGATGCTACCGTATTAATCTTTTTAACTCTTTCAATCAAACATAATATGATATCATATTCAATAAAATATGAATGAAAATGCAAGGTGAAGTTTATTTAACATCCCATCCGCAATAAAATTAAGAAAAATACTAGAAGAATTAGAAGCTATTAGAGGGAGGCATACAGAATTAATTTCTTTGTATATACCCACAGGCTTCAATCTTCAAGAAATTTTGAACATGCTTAAACAGGAGTATGCACTGACACAAAATGTCAAATCAAGAGTTACTCGTGGTAATGTTTTAGATGCTTTGGAGAAAACCATGAATCATCTTCGTCAGTTCAAA
Source organism: uncultured archaeon (assembly GCA_964373165.1). Lineage (GTDB taxonomy): Archaea > Aenigmatarchaeota > Aenigmatarchaeia > CG10238-14 > CG10238-14 > JAGVVZ01. Next base: position 2,976 of record CAYJTF010000013.1, on the reverse strand, counting down.
CAAACACCTAAAAACGGACTGGTTATCTTTTGTGGTAATGTTTCGGAGAAGGAAGGTCAGAACGATATTAAACTATGGTCAATAGAACCAATAGAACCACTATATCAAAAAATGTATTGGTGCGACCAAGCTTTCAGTTTGGACCCGCTAAAAGAGATGATCAGAGAAAAAGAAATTTATGGTGCAATACTGATAGATACATCCGGTTCTGATATAGGATTTTTAACAGGAAAGAGAGTTTCCTTAGAGAAGCATGTAGATTCTTTGGTTCCAGGGAAGACAACGAAGGGTGGCTGGAGTCAGCAAAGGTATGCTCGTATCAGAGAAGAAGCAAAGATCGACCACATGAAAAAGACCGCAGAGATGGCAAATGGTGTTTTAAAACAGCAGAAGGACTTGAAAGGAATAATAATTGGCGGTCCAGGCCCTTTGAAAGAGAAGTTTGTTGAAGGTGAATATTTGGATCATGAATTGAGGAAGAAGATACTTGGCATTGTTGATACCAGTTATATGGATACACAAGGAATGGAGGAGGCTTTTCATCGCGGCGAGCATTTAATACAAGAAGCGGCAGCTGTTAAAGAAAAACATCTGATGCAAAAATTTTTTACTCATTTGCAAAAAGAAGATGGATTAGCGGTTTACGGATTAGATGCGGTTAATAATGCATTAAATTTAGGTGCTGTAGACGTAGTTCTAATTTCTGAAATTTTCGATTGGGTAAAAATGAAATTGAGATGCCAATGCGGGACAGGACATGAAAAAGAAGAAAAGCCACACACAAAAGTTAAATGCCCTAATTGCGGGGCAGTTATGAATGTTGAGAGCGAGGAAGAATTGAGCGAAATAATTTCTCAGAAAGCTAAAGGCATGGGATCAGACGTTCAAATAATCTCCATTGGCTCGAGAGAAGGAGAACAGCTAAAGCAGATAGGTGGAATAGGGGCAATATTAAGATATAGGATAGGATAATCATTAGCCTGTTTCTTCAAGCGGGAATTATTAGGTTCAATGAAAAAATAACTAATAATCCCAATAACAACGCGATTCCCTGAAAAACTATTTTACTTGTTTTTGTTTCTTTGTGCAATTCTGGTATTATGTCAGTCAATGATAGATAAATAAATCCGCCGCCTGATATGCCGAGAAGTATTGGTGATATAAATTCTATTTTTGTCGCAAATGCGAATGTTAAAACAGCGCCCAATATTGCCAGGGATGCTGAAATTAAATTATATATCAAAGCCTTCTTGACTTTTAATCCGCCGTGAATTAATATGCCGAAGTCACTGAATTCTTGCGGGATCTCATGAAGAGCGATAGCTAGAGTCGACATTATTCCTAATTTAAAATCAGTTAAATAACTAACAGCAATTATCATGCCATCAAGTATATTATGAATACCGTCTCCGATCAGATTCAGATAAGTTATTGGTCGAACATCGGTATGCTCTTTATGACAATGATGCCAATGTATGTACCGTTCTATTACAAAAAAAGTCAAAATTCCAATCAAAGCGTAAGTTAAGCCATTTACACCCAGAGAATGAATGGATTCGGGCAACAGTTCCAGAAACGCTGTTCCCAACATTGAACCAGCAGCGAAAGCGACTAGAAAAAATAATATATAATTTAGTAGTTTTCTTCTTGATACAAGAATTAGTACTCCCACCAATGATATTAGACTAACCAGCAATGTGGATATAATAATTAATAAAAGAGCTGATAACATAGATAATACTTATAATATATAAGATTATAAATTGTATTGAACTGTTAGTTGCCCCTTGAAAACCTTTAAATTTGTTTAATAAGGTAAAAATATAAACAAATATCGGTGTAATGAATGTTATCGTTGAAATTATTGAGTGAGAAAGAAAACGTCATTCTTAAAAAGAAGGATGTATTATTAGAACTAGATCACAAGGGCTTGGCGACTCCAAAAAAAACTGACATTGAAGCTAAGATAGCCGAACACTTTAAAACAGACAAGGATAAAGTTGAAGTGGTTTACATCTTCTCTGATTTTGGCTGGGCAAAGTCAAAAATAAAAGCAAGAATTTGGAAAGAACCGATCAAAAAGGAAAAACCTAAAGAAGAAAAACCCACTGAGGTAAAAGAGGGAGAAAATGAAGCATAAACCAACGAAGAGATGGGAGTTTATGAAAGTAGACGGAGAGACACTAAAGAAAGTTAAGCAAACGTGTCCGAGATGCGGTGATGGAACATTCATGGCACAGCATAAGGAAAAGAATGGTAAAGTAAGAGATTATTGTGGTAAATGCCATTATACCATCTGGCCTTAAAATAGAATTATCGCCGTTTCTATTATACCGCCTATTATAAGGAAAAATATTGAAACTAACATAAGCGTAATAGAGTCTTTCACAACAAATAAAAATTTATGAGAATTTTTTCTTATCAAAGCTGCTGATATGAGGCCTCCTGCTATAGCGCCTATGAAGTATGCTGTTAGTTCAAAACTGCCATGCGGCAAAAATGTCATTATTCCTACAGGTATGCCCTGTACACCACCGAAAGATTTAGCTATTAGCCCAATTGCCGCTGACAATACTGACGCATTCCATGCTATTATTAAGATAGAACCAGCACCTAATATGAATGAAAATAGGAAAGCTAATATTAGGACACCCAAATTATTTACAAAAATATCTAAAAATTGGTTGCCGAATGTGAACTGGCCTTGTATCAATTTTACCTCTTTGATTTGTTCATTAAAAATATTTTCAACTATATTAGCTGGTAACAAGACAAAAACAAACGACATTGCTATTGTCATTCCTAAAAACATAGCCGCATAGGCTGATATGACATCCCCATGTCTTTCTAAAAACTTCTGGTTCTCTCCGATCTCCTCGGTTTCTATTTCTTCTCTTCTCAACATGGAGTTTATGAAAGGTATTAAAGCAATGGAAATTATTGCAATAGTGAAAAATCCGGTCCCTTCATTAAAGA
>CAYJTF010000012.1:6879-22742 GCA_964373165.1 uncultured archaeon | reverse complement strand
TGCCACCAACCAATACTTGCTGAGCGATTGAAGTGTCTCTGAATACAGTCACGTCTTTGCAACCCAATTCGTATGCAAGTAGATAGCTACTCTTCATGTCGTCGACGGTTGCGTTAGCAGGGAAATTGTTTGTCTTGGATATAGATGAATCAGTCCACTTCTGGAATGAAGCCAAGGCTCTAATATGGTCTTCCGGCGTCATATCCATTGCTGTGACAAATATTTTTTTCACTTTAGCAGGCACGTATTTGATATTTTGGATGCTTCCTCTCATCTTACTTATTTCTGCTATTAGCTCCTCGTCAAACAAGTCATGTTCTCTCAGTATTTTTTCAAATATAGGATTGACATAATAAAAACTGCCGACAGCCACGTGTTTCTCAAAAACTAAGCTGTACACAGGTTCCATGCCGCTGCTGCATCCAGCAATCATCGATATGCTGCCTGTAGGAGCAATTATGGTGGTGTAGCCATTTCTGATGCCGTGCTTCTTGATTTTTTCTGTCACTTCATTCCAGTCAAAGTCCCATTCATCTTTTTTATCAAATCCGCTGAAAGGCAGACGGCCCTGCGGATAGAAACTTTTATCAAAGTAAGGCAGTATGCCCCGCTCTTTCGCCAGTTCAATCGACTGAAGTTTTGAATGATAGTTGATAAATTGCATTATCTTTTCCATGAACTTCCTTCCTTCTTCGCTGTTAAATGGAATGCCTAGTTCAAAAAGCAGGTCACCAACACCCATAACACCCAATCCTATTTTTCTAGTTGCCAACGTCATCTCTTCAATTTCTTTCAATGGGTACTTGTTGACATCAATCACATTGTCCAGGAATCGGGTGCATGTCTTAACAGTCTCTGCCAATCCATCCCAGTCATATTCTATTTTTTCATCTTCCGTCTCTTTAACGAACGCCCATACATTTATGCTTCCTAAATTGCAGGACTCATTGCCATAAAGTAAAACTTCACCACAATTATGCACAACAATGCCGTTAGCAATGAATGAATGTGTTAATGGCTCGGTAATATCATAAACTTCTTCAATACCGTTTGGTTTTATTATATCTAACATATCAACACCGTCTTCAGTATTTACAAGGATTTCATCATATCTTGTTAATTTCATGGCTTCTTTCCAGCCATTTGTTGTTAATACCTTATGATCTGGTGTGCATTTCAACTCTTTTCCGTTCTTTGTTAATAATTTAATTGTTTCTTTCTTTCCTGTCTTAAATGCTTTGAATTCAGAAACATATATTAATTGTCTTAAAAATAAGTTTCCGTTCTGAATTACTTGTTCCGTAGCTATTTTTATGCCACCATTAGGATATTTTTCAGCGATCTCTTTTATCGGTATTAAACCAATATCCGTTAAAACTAATGCATCACCTGTTATACAAGGGTTAGTAGTAACAATAGGTCCTAAATGCTCGAAGAAGGGGTTATACTTATTTACATGATCAAAGAATATCACGCCTGGCTCGGCCGATTCCCATGCCTGATAAACAATCAAATCAAGAAGCATTCGTGGATTGACTGCTCTCACAGTTTGGCCGGTTCTTGGATTAATCAGGGGATAAGGTTCATTTTTCTTATAATATTCCCAGAAGTCAGATGTGATTAAAACAGAGATGTTGAAATTTTTCAATGCCTGATTGCCTTTCTTGGCTGTAATGAATTTTTCAATATCAGGATGGTTGCTATTCAAAATACCCATGTTTGCTCCGCGTCTTATGTTATGCACTAGAAAGCCATTTGCTATATAACTGTTTGGTCCCGGAACCTCTATTTCCATAGTATATTTTTCCGATCCGTTTTTCACAGAAGTTACTCTGTTAAAGAAATATTTTTCATTAGAAAGCTCTCCCAGTAGTTGATCGTTCTTCAAAAACGGGTGTTTCTCTAAAAGTTTTTTTAAATTTTTTCTTGTTAGTGTTCTATCCCCCTTTAAGTAGTGACAAACATCTTTATAGTATTTCAAATCAGCCCCCTTCTTGCTTCTACCTTTTCCTGAACCTCTTCCCACCCTCTTATAGTATTGCTTGAATATTTGGGGAAATGTTGGCACTAAGTCTGAATATTCAATTTTTTTATGTCGGAAATATTTCTCGAAAAGTTTTTTTTTCTTTTCCGTAATAAATCCAATTTTATTTTTGAAAATTTCGATTGACCTATCGGTTAATAATATCAGTTTATGCATAGTTCTTTTTCCAACATGACCTTTCATTTTTTCTATCTCTATAGCATGTTTTTTTGATATTATACCTAATGCTAAAAGCAGTTGTTGGACCTGATTTATTAAGGTTTCAGAGGAGGAATATAAAATAGGATATCCGTCTGAATGTATGCTTCCGTCGCCCTCAAACAAACCTCTTAAAAACGCATAAGCCACGTTTTCTTCTGATTGCAGTATATCAATTGGTATCGAGCTGTTCCACGATCTGTCTTTGCTCCATTTCTGCCTCTTGAAATATTGCTCTAAATCTTTTGAGAAAAATATCAAATCAACATAAGTATCTTTATTTCTCCTCTCTCCAACTTTTAGATTGAATACTTTGTTCATAAGGTATTCTATTCTTTCTATCAAGTCTGTATCTTTAGAATTCACTGATATTATGAATCTCCCGTTATTAAAGCAGCCGTCTGCTATATAAAGTCCTAGAAGTTCTGCTACATCTTCGTCTAAATAATTTGGTATTTTTAGCTTGTTTGCATTATAATGCTGGCGGTCTAATCTAGGGAGTTCTATTTTCTTTCCCTGATGACCTCCCACAACCGTAACAAGCCAGTCACTTTCTTTAAGCTTATCCACAGATTTCCATTCCATTCCATTCTCAGTAATGACAGCCATTAAATGGTTGCCTGTGGCATCGAGTTCATTCCCCAACTCGGTTTTTATATTATACACAGAAGCAAAACCATTGTTTTGTGCGAGCCATGTAAAATTAAACTCTTTTCCGTCATAGACGAAATAATCCGTCGGGTTATCTTTTAGAGGCGGTGAGTTCAGCATGTTTATCATTGGTATGAGTCCTTTATCCGTTCTTACTAACGTATCCGTAGATACGCAGCCGCCCTGTTTTATTACTTCAGTCATCGTATCATACAATCTCATAAAACTCAGTGGGCCGGATGCTTGACCGGATGTTGATGCGACATAATCACCTTCGGGTCTTAATCTTGAGAAGTTATAACCTAAACCGCCACCAGCCTGGAATATCGTCGCAGCCTTTGACAAAGTTCCCATAATGCTTTCTAAGGAATCGTCTACATCTAAAACGAAGCAATTATGTACTGATACCATATTAGCTACATAAGAATGATCTTCTTCCACTTCTAAATTAAAAACAGGTCCTTGATAGTTTATTTTTTCAATTTTTTCAACATCAGTAAATACAAACCCATTTATAATAAAGGTTTTATTTAGACTAACAACTTCCTGTATCCTTTTTCCAAATAACTCATTCATCAGTAACTGTCCTTTTGAGTCTCCTATTGTACAATTAAAAGGTTCTGTGTTTCCAAGTTTAGGCATTTTTTCTTTGCGGAGTGAAGCAAAAACGCCGCAACGCATACACATTTGCCAAAAAGCATATACTAGATTAGTGTTTGACATAACAAGTTTTGCATTAATCTTATTCCAGTTTTTGAATACAGTTCCATCTCCTCTTATCATACCTGACATTAGACCTTTTTGTTTTTCTACAGGCAACAACATGATCCAGTTCGGTATTTTTTTTTCATTGTAACCTGTACCAAATGTGTTTTCAAAAAAATTTGCTAATATAGTGGAATGAAAACGTAGTGACAACCACTTTCTTTCAGGATTAGTATTTGTTTCTATACGTGCAGTAATACCGAACTTTCTTTCCATTATAGAAATTATTTCATTACAATAATCCACCTCATCTGTAGATAGCGTGAATATAACACAGTCGTTTTTAGACACACAGCCTTCCGCTAAATAAAAGCCAAACAGTTTCATTAAATCGTAATCGACTTCAATGGTCTCGTTGACAGATTTTGTGGTATGAATAAACGCATCGAATTTTCCGTCTTTATACTCATAATAACATTTATCATTTTTCACTGTTACATCTTTTACAATGTCACTCACTTTAATTCTTTCTACATCTTTTGTTTCACTTGGATACGAAAGTGCTACTTTATCCTTTTCTTTTATCATATAAGCCGGATACCATCCCATTTCACCATCTTTATAAGTCAATACAGGGTGCTCTTCTGTCACTAACATGGCAGATCTAGGCAACTTCCTGCATTGAAAAGAAAGTAATGAATTAGTTTCTCTGATAAATATTTGTTTAACATTTCTAAATCTCCCTCTGTGGGTTAAAACTTTATCTCCCACATTAATTTCACTTATTTTTTTAGGTCCGTCTAGTGTTATTATTAATTGATTAGGATGAAAACATGCAGAGCCCATTCCTAATCTGTTCCCGAAATTAGCAATGGCAGGAGTATTGGGCATGAACCTTTTGCTTGTCATTGCATCAAAATATTCGTCCATGTTCTTTTCATATGAATCAAGTTTGTTGTTTTTGACAATATCTAGCAACTCATCCCAGCTTACTTTCATTTGTCCGTTTCTGTTCGCACGATCATAAACTCTCTTCAATGCGTCCAAATGATATCTGTTCAGTTTGTATTTGCCTATGCTGAATTTGTTTTCATTTTTGATGCAGTCAAAATCATCTTGTTTATGCGTTTTTTCGTTGCCGTTGATATTAAACACTTGCTGATCGTACATTACGTCAGCTAGGCCCACATGAACCGCAATTCTCGAAAATAATTCTTTAGGAGATTCTATTGCCTTCCCCAATTCATTTTTTTTCAAATACCGGGACTTTAAAACACGCAACGCATTCAAATCGAATCTCTTGTCTATTTCATCCACATTTTCTTTATCGAGAAGTTTTGCCTTCTCAGCTCTCGCTTCAGCCCTCTTCTGTCGATATAATATATACGCTTTCGCCACCTTTGCTTGTCCTTCTTCTATAAGAACGCGCTCCACAAAATCCTGGATGTCTTCAACTGTTGGCACTTCATTCTTTAATTCGGAGGTCATGAGTTCAATGACTTTTTCTGAAAGTTTGTTCGCGAGTTTCTTATCTTTGCCGCCAGTGGCTTTCACTGATTTGTATATAGCATCAGCTATTTTTTTCTTATCAAAGTCAACTATTCTTCCATCTCTCTTCTTCAATTTAGAAAAATCCCTTTCCATAAAAACACCCCCGAAAGCCAAATAATAGCAGCAAAACAATATTTGCCAACTGTATAATGTATTTGCCAAATTCAATTTATATTGATTTCTTCATTTTATTTTAACTATTACTGGTAAGCAGTTAATTTCCTATTCAAAATTGATTATCATTCTTATTAGGTAATGAATTATCTCTAATTCAGAAAAATCAGACAATTACTTTAATTGGAATGAGTTGATCATTTCCATAAATGTCGGTTCATATTCGTCGAATTTATCACTTAATGAAGTTGCGGTAATAATGTAAGACGTATCATCTTTTATGAGAAATACCTGAATTTGTGTCACGTCTAATTTGTATTCTGAACTATACCAATCGTAAACCCGTTTGAAAGCCGATTTATCACTTACTGTGAGATGATTTTCGCTTATTACTTTATATTCCGGATAGTCTTCTGACTGAAGCTGTTTAATAATATTAACTATTTCGTCTAACGTTTGTGATTTTTCCTCCTCACTCAAAGATGCTACTGTAATGCCTAAATTAGCGCTGAAATCATCTTGTCTTGGAGCCAGAAAGATCACATCAAATTTAGTACCTTTGTTCTTTGCCCAGTTACCCGGGTAACTAATTGAATAAGATGATTCTTCATATTCTCGCAAGCCGCCTTGTTGCTGCGAAATACAGCCAGATATAAAAATGACGGAGAACAGGATCAAAAATAATATTTTTTTGTTTATTGTTACCAGCCTTACTTATAATTGTTTTTTACACTTTAAATATTATTTATAAAAATTCGTCAGAGAATGATATAACTGGAAATTATTTTAAATGCAAAATTGGATATTATATCATGAAATTCGTACTGATTTTACTGATATTGCTGTCTTTGAATATCGCGACAGCTCATATGGAAGATGACGTTATACCTGCGAGCGAGCCCCATCTAGGTTCATTTAAGATAGTATCATTTGTTCTCGGTCTAATAGTTGTTGGTGTTATAACTTACTTTTTAGTAAAGAAATAATCAATCAATATTATGTTGTTTAATTTCCTGTATAGGGTATGGGTATCGCTAAACATCTCATTCCCGCACTACAAAACCCATACGATAACATTTCAGGAATAATTTCATATCTAATACCTTCTCTTTCGAAAACTCTTGCCACTTCGTCATCCAAAATTTTCAACCCACCACCTGTTATAAACTCACTGTATTCAAAACCAGATAAATTATATCCAACTCCATTAACAGGAGCGTAGATAGGTAAAGGAGTGGTAGCAGGTCCAATAACAAGTTGTCTACTTCTTTTTGGAAGACTGGGTTTATACCTTTGTGCACGCAATAAAGCAGGGATGCTAATAATATCTTTTTCATCGAAACCTGAATTTATCAATGATGCTTTAATTCTAGCGAGATAACTCTGCACTGATTGAAGATTTGCTGGATCAAAATAATATTTAAGCACACTTCCTATATATTCAACCGTTCTATGTGGTAAAAAATAAACTGTTTCCATCTGTCTTCGTAACTCTTTAGGATTATATAGTCCAGTTGTTGCTGCAAAATTTAGATAATGAATTATCCTCTTTCTCATCTCTCTAATACTCATATCTTCCCAGAGATTATCATCTAACCAGTCTCTTAAGTCAGGTACGTCATCGCGTGTTTTATAGCCTCTTGCTTCGAATAATTCCTTTGCTAGATTCATATCAGAAATTAACATCTTTTCTCTGCCATCATCCGTCCTTACAGCACCAATGCATAAATCAAGATGAAAAACAGTTTGTTCCTCACATTCACTCCCATCTAATACTACTAACTTTCTTCTCTGTTTTTGGTTCATAGTATCTTCTATCCAAGATAAGGCATATTCCAGATCATGATCTGTTTGAGGAAAAGTTTCATTTAATAAACGAGCGTTTTCTCTAACAGAGTCTGATAGTGTCATAATATAATCGGTTGTAGTGATAAAGTTTCCGCCTTCAAAATACATGGGAACATAGTGAGCATTCAAATATCCGTGGTGTTGTCGAATTGCTAAAAAACGTGACCCGTTTGATTGTTCAGACACGTGTCTACCACTTCTAGCTCCTATAAAAAAACACGGTCGGCCTAAATCATCTCTGCCACTCATTAAATCATCACGTATGTAGCTGCTGACTAATCCAGATGGGATATATTCTAAAAATAACACATTGCCTTCATTTTCTGCAACTGCAAGTGGGCTTTTTGGCGAAGCAAACGGAATTAAAAGTTTAGATAATCCCATATGAGGTAAAATCAAATGTACTTTTTTTACACCTCTCCTAATCGCATGGTCAACTGTGGCTATAGATAAGGCCGCATCAAATGATGGTGTTTCACTAAAAATGGTGGGTGCCTGCATAACTAAGCCAGCATGTGGTTCATTATGTTCATCATATGGCTCAAAATCATCTTTTACACTAATCGCTTCATCCAGTTTTGTTAATATTATTCTATGTCTACAAGGCATTAGCATGAATTGAAATTATACTCTGCAGAATATAAATTACTACTATAGTGTAGTCGTAGTTTTGCTATGCATGGAAGTTTCACAAAAACAGAAAGGTGTTGTAATGAACTAAGAAAAGACAGCATATAAATCCGATGTTTTATATCTAAATTTATGTACTATTTGATAGAAATCCTTATAAATAAAAGAATAGTATTAATTACTCATGCGTAATTACACTGGTAGAACAATAGCTGAAATAAGAAGTGGACCGCTAGATTATTCAGGTCAACTTGTTAGACTTGAAAATGTCTATGCAAGAGGGATTACTCTAATTGGGAATGTGGGATACACACTTTTTTTAATCGAAAAAGACACAGGAAGAGCTTTGATGGCATACCTAGATATCATGAGAGACCCTTATACCGGTTGGTTGACGGACGCAATGTGTGTATTGACAGCTTCATCCCCAAACACACCTATAACGGTTGAAGGAGGAATAGGATCTGAAGTAACAGGTGTAATTTATTTGCATTCTGCTGAATTAGATGGTTACAAATTTAGATTTTTAGATTTATAGTTACAAATGGCAAGTAGGACACCCGCCCGTACTTTCAACGAGTTTTTCTGCAACATCTACACCATTTCCATTTAAGACTTCCTCGTTGCTCGTCGCTTTGCTTTTAGAATTAGGCGTATTGATGATTTGGAATTGTCTGCTGCCGTCCCTATAAACCGTGATGCCTTTACAGCCAAGTTTGTAAGCAAGCTTGTATGCAGTTTCTATATCTTGCATTGTTGCTTCGTGGGGAAAATTAATAGTTTTAGACACGGCATTATCAGTATATTTTTGGAATGCAGCTTGAACTCTGATATGCCACTCTGGTGTTATATCATGAGAGGTTGTAAAAACTCTTCTAACATCTTCGGGAATTTCTTTGATATTGTGAATAGATCCTTTACTCAAAACTTCCTGCATGAGTTTTTCAGAATAAAAACCTCTTTCTTTAGCAATTCTTTCAAATAACGGGTTGGTTTCAATTAGGTTGGTGCCCAGGCTACTGACGACATTTCTTACATAAGTTATTGAAAATAAAGGCTCGATGCTATGCGAACAGCCTGAGATAATGCTGAGATTACTGGTAGGCGCTATAGTAGTTATAGTGGAATTTCTCATTGTTTTATATTTTCGTTCTTTCCAAATGCTATTCTCAAATTCATCAAATGATCCCTTTTCTTCTCCCAGTTCAACAGACATTTTTCTGCCCTCTTCTGTTATGAATTTCATAAGTTGTTCAGATATGCGCAACGACTCCTCAGAATTATAGGGAATATTAAGTTTGATCAGCATATCAGCATATCCCATTATACCAAGTCCTATTCTCCTAATGCTTTTCGTTGTTTTTTCTGTTTCTTTTAATGGGAATTGGCTTGCATCAATGACGTTATCTAAAAATCTAATTGATTTTCTTGTTACATCTTTTAATTTATTCCAGTCTATTTCCATTTTTCCATTTTTATTTGTGATCATTTTTGAAACATCTATCGAACCAAGATTACAGGAATCGTAAGGATAAAGAGGCTGCTCGCCACAATTTAGTAGTAACAATCCGTTTGCAATAAATGAATGTGTTAATGGTTCAGTTAAGTCGTATACCTTTTTTGTGCCAATTGGTTCTATTGACATGACTACATCCTTGAACTCTGTTTTAAGGAAATTTTTATTCTTCATTTTGTCTAATTTGTTTGAGTTTTTGTTGCAAAGAAAGCCTATTTTTCTTACAAAAGTATTGATCATGTCTCTGCTTATGTTCAATTCATAGAGTTTTCCGTCACTTTCATATATTTTAAACCTTCCATCAGCAGTTTTATAATTAAATACTTCTCTCTTGTTTCTATGTTTCGGGTAAATTCTAGTTTTTATTCCAAGACTAATTAATAGTAATTGGACCTGTTTTAGAAGTTTTTCTGATTTAGAGGTCAGCCTAATGTAATAATTTCCGTTCAATTCATCATAATTTACAGTTCCGTCAGCACTAAACAACCCCTGCAAGAATCCTATTACAGCATCATGACTAGCAGTAAATATCGAATCTGGGATAATTTTATCTTCTGCTTTAACTGCTTTCACTCCTAATTTTTCGAAAAATCCTACAAAGTATTTACCGTGATACGATAGATGATAAACATTGTTGTTTCTCTTAACTTCCTTTATTTCTCTACCGTATATTTGGTTTATAATAGGTTTCAAGTATTTCATTATTTCCACATCATCATCAGAAAACGTGAAACCAACCCCGCAATTTTTATCGCCACTTCTTAACCATCCGTCACCAATAAGCCATCCAATTATTTGTCCCAATCCTTTATTCCATTTAACAGGAAAGTTGTGATGATATTTTCTCCCATTTTCTCCAATAAAATCATTTTGTGGTATAAAAGGCAAATCAACTTCATCTCGAAATCTTATACCGTCTGATTGTAATAGAATTTCCTGTCTTCCGGGTATAATATCTTTCAATTCTAAAAAACCCTCGTTTGTTGGAATTTTATGATCAGCTGTAACTGTTATTTCATATCCACATTTTGTAGTTAGTTTGAACACTTCCCTTTCTCCACTATACCAACTCGCCTCTGTTGTACTTAATGAAACACCGCTTTCTGCTATTTGCATGTAATTAATTCTGCCTAGTCTATCAGCAATTTTAATAGGCATTCTGTTATCAACATAAATTTGAGCAATACAATTTTCTACGAGTTTCTCCATTCTTACAAGTCCTTTACTTGTTGCAATTAATGAATCGCCAGTTATACAAGGATTAGTTGTTTCAATAGGTCCTAACCTCGGGACAGGATTGGCTTCGCTTGCATTCATTTTATCAAGAAACACTAATCCCGGTTCTCCATTTTTCCAAGCATTTTCAACTATTTTTTCGAATATATCAAGGGCAGAAACCTTATCAGTATTTTTTTTTGTTCTAGGATTCACAAATTCAAATTCTCCTCCGTTTTCTAAAGCATACATGAATTTGTCTGTGATGCCAACAGAGATGTTGAACGTTGCTATAGTTCCTTCTCTCTGTTTTGCTGTTATAAAATCATAAATGTCTGGATGGTCAACCCTTAAAACACCCATGTTTGTTGCAAATCTCCTGTGGGCCTGTCTTATCCCCTTTAATGCAGAATCAAAAGCATTCAAGAAAAATATAGGACCAGCTGCTATACCGCCAGTTGATTTAACCACGTCACCTTTAGGTCTTAGATTAGAAAATGAGAAGCCTGTTCCGCCACCAGATTTCTGCGTAAGAGCGGCATTTTTTATCGTATCAAAAATGCTCTCCATGGAATCTTCCAACGGCAGAACGTTGCAAGCGGATAGCTGACCCATTCCCGTACCCGCATTCATTATGGTTGGGGAATTGGGTAGGAAATATAAGCGAGTTAACATATCAAAAAATTCTTCTTCTATTTTTTCTACTTCAGTGTCTGATTTACCGTAATTTCTTTCCACAGAAGCGACAGCATGGCAAATTCTCCTAAACATCTGTTCTGGTGTTTCAACAACCTCTCCATTTTCATTCTTTCTTAGGTATCTTATTTTTAGAAGTGTCATAGCATTATCAGTTAAGGCCAATCGCGGATACTCTTCCTTTTCCATTTCATCACATTCAGTTAAAATAAAGTCTTACGACTATCGTTATTTTCACAACTATTAAAATATTCTATATTTATGAGATTTGATTTAAAAGAATTTCTTCATTTTATATGTTATAAGAAAGTCATAAGTGTTCTATTATTTTTTCCTTTTGTTTTTCCTAACAAGTTTCTTTGAGTTTTTTCCTTTCATTCTTCTTTGAATTTCCAAATATCTCTCTTCCAATCTTTGAAGATCTTTTTTGATGGATACCGCATAAAGAACAAACACTATTATAAGAACTCCAGTAGAAACAAAGGTTATTATCAAAAGCGTCTTCACGTCTCCAACAGAAGGTAAGGTTATTTTAAACGCATTCTTGGGTAGCATTGGTTGAATCGTGTTCGTAACATTTTCAATATTTTTGCTGATGCTTAGCAGCGTCAACGCATCTAATGCAAGAAATTCATCACTCTCTTTTATTGCCGTATACATCGTATACTGGGAATTTTCTAAGAATATTGTGCTCAATAGCCCGGAAGTTTCAACAAAAGTATTGTTAAAATCACTATAAACCTCCTTCATGCTTTTGCCATCATATCTAGCAACAACATTAGCTCTGGTTTTTGCGTTTGTAGCATCGTAAATGGAATTCACATACCACTTCAATTCATACGCCCTTTTGGCAGTATTTATATAGAATTTCGCATCGTTCAGATCTTTAATCCCAAGTTGTTGCACGTTGTTCATTTCATTCAAGGCCTCTGCTATTTTTTGATCGGCCAGTTCTTTGAATTTGGCTTCGCATTCCTCTTTGCTATTGTCAGTTTTGCTTTTGAAATTATTTGAAATTTCCAGCCATTCTCCAGCAGTGTTTATATCGAAAAGAATACTGAAAGGATTTGAAGCAGTTTGCGATGATATGTCATTCAGCCTTTGCTCTGCATATAGCAGTCGTTGCCTAGAACCAACAGTCCATTCAAACTTTTCTGCATCGCATATAGAACTTCCGCTGTAAATAAACTCATTGATCGTTTGATTAACTCTGTTCCTAGCTTCATTCAACCTTCTCTGTAGAAAGTCCTGCCTGGTTTCCACAGGATAATTTTGATAGTCAACCAGATCTGAAACTGTTTCACTAGTTATGATTGACTTGAAAGCATTATTCCCGGCGGAATAAGTATAACCGCGATTAAATATTTTATTTGAATCGACTGAGTAGGTTTCGGATCTTTTTAATAATTCGTCTAACGCTCCCTTAACGTCATCAGGTAAAACTGTTTCAGAAAGTTTCTTTCTTGTTTCTCTGTAAATGCGCTGAGCTCTCAGCATCTCGTCACTGACAAGCGGGGAGAATTCCTTGTACTCTGATACAGGGGTGTTGAAAGAGGGCATGGTCTCAACATTCAGTTGCCTTGTTCTACTTATGTTCCCGGGCAACGGTTTCATTTCAAAGGCATATTTCATTGACTCTTCAATAGTCGAGACCTCATGAACATCTGTTCCCCACTCTTTAGCTAGCTCGGTTACATTGACTTCTACCGGTTCTATCGTTTCAATTCTCCAACCAGGAGCGGGAGTTTTTGTTTGTCTGATATATTGATACTGAATTGATTCGCCTTTGGGTATCAGAAACAATGTTATTCCTGAATCTGCTGCAGCTTTCACTTTGGCTAGTATGCCACCAACCTTTCCAATAGAATGATCATCGTTGATCGTGCCTGTCATCGAGAAATAAGGGCTCAACTCCTTGTTCTGAATAGCGGCTATTGTTGCCAGAGCCATTACTCCGCCAGCTGATGGCCCTTCAACACTATTGGCAGACATCGTTACAATATTGTAAATAACATCATAATTTGAGAAATCAAAATTAGTTATATCATTTGCGACTTTAACTGCTGATCTTTCCGAGTCTTGTGTATAAATTCCTTGGAGTGGTGTGGTGTCGACAAGCACACGTCCTTTCCCCGGTTGTATTTCCACTGTGATATTGCCTACTATACCTCTGCCTTGGCTGTCAACACCAACTATTTTCGCAAACGCTTCGTAGGTCTCAGCTGATGATATATTGATGACTAATGTAAGTGTTATTAAAAATGTTATTATGAGTTTGTTCATCATATCACCATATTGGTGTTATACTGTATTAAATAATATATTCTAATTAATAATGTTTACGAACTGAATTTATTTTCGCCAATATGGATTGTACAACTTGTTTCTCATAAATCTCCAGTGGAAATCGAGTGGAAACATAGGTATCTCCATGAGAAATATTAAAAGAAAAATAGGTTTTATAGAATATAAAATACTTTAAATATAAATAAAGAAAATATTAATTGGAACTTACTTTTTCTAATGCCTTTAACCTTTGTTTACTTGAAGTTTGGAACTTACATTTCAAGTGGAACCTTTTCTTCAATATAGAATTAGAAATCGGGAATTAAAAATGATTTCGACATTTCAAAATATATATAAAAATAGGAGGACGGTATAATATGGATTCGATAATTAGAAGTGCTTTGGGTAAAAGCGGATTTAGTGGGCATTCAGATGAAACATCTGTAGACAGATTTAGAATTCAAACAACTTCTGGTGCTACAAGAAGAAACGTGGACTATTTCAAGCAAGCAGAGGAAGAGTTTGGGTTCTCTGTTAAAAAAGCAAGAATTGTTGTTTTCGGTTGCGGTGGCGGTGGGCAAAATACTGTCACAAGATTAACAGAGATGGGTGTTGAAGGAGCTAATACAGTTTCTGTAAACACTGATGCTAAACACTTAACAGTTGGTAAAGCAGACAAAAAGATTCTCATAGGAAAAGATTTGACACGAGGTTTGGGTGCAGGCGGCTACCCTGAAGTTGGAAGAAAAGCTGCAGAAGAAAATAGAAACGAAATCAAAGAAGCTTTGGAAGCAGTTGACTTGGCTTTCGTTTGTGTAGGCCTCGGTGGAGGTACAGGTACAGGATCTTGCTCGATCGTTTCTGAAGTTGCAAAATCGATGGGAGCAATTGTGATTGGAGTAGCAACGATGCCTTTCAAAATAGAAGGTTCTAGAATTGGGAAGGCAGAAGAAGGATTGGCAAGATTGAGACAAGTGGCAGATACAGTCATCGTTATTGAAAATGATAGATTGTTGAAATATGCAGGCCAATTACCATTGCAGCAGGCATTTGCCGTTGCTGATGAGCTGATTGCGAGCATGGTAAAAGGTATAACAGAGACGATTACTCTGCCTTCGCTGGTTAATGTAGACTATGCAGACGTTAAAGCAATTATGCATTCGGGTGGTGTGGCTGCTTTGGGTGTAGGTGAGTCAAGCAATAGTGATAGGGCATTGGATGCGGTAACTAAGGCATTGACCAATCCACTATTGGATGTAGACTACACAGGAGCGACTGGTGCGTTGATCCACATTACAGGTGGTGAAGATCTGAGACTGGATGAAGTAAACTTGATCGGTGAAACGGTTGCACAATACTTAGATCCGTCAGCACAAGTAATATGGGGTGCAAGAATACTACCAGAATTTGGAAACAAAGTGCAGGTAATCACGATAGTTACTGGCGTACAGTCACCATATATATTGGGAGCTGTTGCACAAGAAAGACCTATGTTCAGAAACATGGATCTCGGACTAGGAATTGATGTAATAAGGTAATGTTTTTTAATCACTCCCCAATTTTTCTTTTTTTTATTAAGGGGTGAGGCGACAACTATGAGCGAAGAAGAAGTAATATTTAGTCTAATCAAGCGGGACTGTGAAAAGAGTGGTCATGTGAAGGCAACGCAAGTAGAAAAAATGGCCAGTTTGTTGAATATTCATCCGACAAAATACCAGAAAATATTGGAGTCGATGATTGAAGACAGAAAAGTCCAGAGAAAAGGAGAAGCATTGCTTTTGGTTTGAGTTTTTATATTTTTATTTTTCCTTATTCATATTTTTATATAATGTGGAAAATTTTATTTTCTAAGATAGATAAGAGGATATATCTTTCAATATTTTTTTTCATAACTCTTTTTTTGATATTGAGTTTGGAGATATCATCAGTTTACGCAGCTTTTATATGTTATTATTGCGGGCAAAAATCGACGTCAGTATCGAAAGTGAGTCAGCCAACAAGACAACAAGTACCAGACCAAGGTGTAAGAGATGAGCCTGCTCCACAACCGCTCGGTCCAAAAGAAACCAAAAGTGATATAGCACCATCTCAAAAACCATACACTCCACCTCCTGTTCCATCTACATCCCCTGCACCAGTGAGTCAGCCAACAAGACAACAAGTACCAGACCAAGGTGTAAGAGATGAGCCTGCTCCACAACCAGTAAGTCAACCCAGTTCTTCCACTCCTCCTGCACCAAGAACTTATTGTAGTAATATTATGAAAGCTAATTGCGATTTTGGTTGTACAGAAACAACTGATGGT
The DNA here is from genome assembly GCA_964373165.1 of uncultured archaeon. Lineage (GTDB taxonomy): Archaea > Aenigmatarchaeota > Aenigmatarchaeia > CG10238-14 > CG10238-14 > JAGVVZ01. Next base: position 6,983 of record CAYJTF010000012.1, on the reverse strand, counting down.
GGAAGATGTAACGATCCTCCATTTGGATATAAATCATACGAACCTCCTCCAACAACCATACCTGGAGTAGATCAGTATGGTTGTGGTGATGGATACTGTGAACC
>CAYJTF010000012.1:0-6779 GCA_964373165.1 uncultured archaeon | reverse complement strand
GATGGATACTGTGAACCTGGTGAAACATCAGCCAACTGCCCAAAAGATTGTAAAGAGCCTTACTGTGAGAAATGGAGAGTAGACCGTTGTATATATGGCTGTAGCCCGACATCATCAGGTGGAGAATGTGTACAGGAACCAATTAAACTACCTACAAATATAGAAGTGGGAACTAAAGAAACGATTGCTGGAACGATACAATGTAGTAACTGTATGTATAAACAACTTTGTGCGAGTGAGGAAGGTACTTGTAGTTCGGATTGCGGCCAAAATAAATGCTGTTGTACAATTCCCGAACAAACTTTGCAACAAATACCATATGTAAAAGAAACAGTTACTAGTTGTGAGGAAGGAGAACGTTTATATCGAGATAAATTTGGTGAGTTTGAATGTAGGTCTACTTGTTCTTCTAAATATTGCGGAGGGAGATCTTGTGGCGATAATGAATATTGTAGAATTTCTTCGCCCGGCAATTGCGGGTGTGTGAACATAATTTCTCAGATTGATTCATTATCTACATCAACCACAATATCCAGAGAAAATGCATATAGGCAATGCGTAGATGAAGGTGACTCTCCGTCCCTATGCAGAGCCATATACCTTCCAACGACTACATCAACACCGACGACAACTACTAAACCTGTTACATCAACACTAGATCGAACTGCTTATTTATATTGCATTAAGGATGGCAACGATAAGGAATATTGTGATAAGATATTTGGTGTAACAACAACAATTAAAACAACCGCAACCACTAAACTTACAAGAGAGCAAGCTTATCAGATGTGTATTGATGATCTTGGTAGTCCGAAAGAATGTGGGGATATTTTAGGGATAGTTACGACAACCAAACCTGAAACAGCTCTTGACAGATGCAGGAAGGACGGATTTACACTTGAAAAATGTCGTGAATTAATAAAAATGGGAGAGTATGATACGACTACATCTACAATCAAAACTACAGGGTTAATAACTGACTGCAAACCGCCTGACTGCAAGTGTGGGAAAACTGAAGATACAGCAAAATGTGAAATTGAAGTCGCAAAGAATTGTTATAATAATCCATCACAGTCCGGATGTGATAATGTATGCACACCAGTGGATCTCTGCGAGGGTTGCTACAATGATAGGGATGAAAAATCTTGCATGTTTAAAGTGGAAAATTGCGCTCAAAAACTTCAAGACAACTCCAAAGCCGTTATACAGGGATGTCCTAAATATGAAGGCATATCAGATATCCTGAAAGATGCCGATAAATGTGAGCCGCCCGATTGTGATTGTGGAATATTTACAGTTAACTTGGGAAAGCAGAGAGCCTGTTTAGAAGAATTCAAAAGCACATGTGAGACACAAGAATCGACAGGCAAGGTGAGTACTGATTGTAAAAAAGAATATCCATGCGATCCAAAAACAGAATGCGACTGTGCAAGCGAATCTGCCAAAAATGATTGTTTGGATAAAAGAGAGGCATTTTGTTCTAAAAATCCGTTTGACTTAGAATGCGGGAAAGATTATTCATGCATATTACCTTTATGCAGCTGCGCTAGTGATAGTGCCAGAAAGGCATGTGTGGAATTGCAAGAACAATTATCATTATGCAGAGGAGGAAGACCTACTGGCAGAGGAGCATATATACCAGAACTTTTAGAGGCGGATTGTGGTGATCTTCCTCTATCTGAAGAAGGAAGAGATATATTAAACTTCTGTCTCATAGGTGTGAACAGACAAACTAAACAATGTCAAAATTTCATTAATAATAATCCATCATTAAAAAATTATTTCAAAAACACTCCATATTTAATTGATCCAAAAGATCTAACAAGTATAGCTGCCATATCAGGACTTTCTCAAGTGACGCAAGATCTCGGAAGTATAGATTTCAAAACATTTTATGAAAATTTGGATTTCTGTAGTAATCCGGATAACAAAGAAAAAATAACTTCTTCAGGAAACCAAGATGCCTGCAATCAAATAATAGAACAAGCCACTGTTTTTGAAGATGCCTGCGCTTCAGGATCTTTGGGGGTTAACACTGAAGGCGGTGTTAAAAAAATTTCAGGTGGCGAGAGTTGTAGAGGTTTTCTTACAACTAATGAGGGTAATCTCTTATACATTCAAACGACAGGCGGCGGAAGCATTTCTGGGTTGCCCTGGACAGAAGATTTTACCTTTGAAGATTTTTGTGGGCTTGCGAGTAAAGGAAATGTAGTTGTTCAAAGTTCTGGTGGCGGTTACAGTTTATTAACAGATTGCCGTCAATCTGTTCCGCCAGGATCTAAAATCTTTTACACAGGCACTACTGATTTTAGTGCATACAAAGCAAATGATTGCGTTCCATTTACTACGGGAGCAGGATTTGAGCCATGCCAAGGCTGCTCAACTCAACAAAAACAAGATTGTAACAAGCAGAGAACAGCAGTTTTCCAACAGATAAATCTATTGAATGATATTTGTGGGAGAGCGAATAAGGAAAAGATGGATGGGGAGGAGGTCACATATAAGATTGATGGCAGTGACTGTGTGGGTTCTGACGGCTCAAAAATTCCTATAGATAGACTTGTGACAATGAGTGATCGTGAAAAACTACCTTTAGGGTCAAGTATAGATGAAATAACTCAGCAGGCCAGCATTAAATTACTTTATTATAATTTGCCTGACGTTGCTGATAGTGAATATAAATCACCTGAGCAGAAGGCAGGCGAGTATTGTGGCAATTTGGAGAGAACTCTGAAAAAATACGGAGAGGAGAGCGATGAGGACTGTTATTGGAAAGCTTTAGAAGTCTATCAAGCGAAAGACGTTAATACCCAACAGCTATGCAATTTAGCCGGATTGACTGCAGATAAAGACTGTTTAGCAAAGATTAGCATTTATTTAGATAAACAGCAGCCAGTCTCGCAATTACTTAGTGGAACTTTCTCAGGTCTTGGTAGGGACGTGCCGTTAAACCCGGACAATTTTTTAAACCCGGCAGACAGAGCCAAAAAAAGTTGTGATGATAGTATTAGCGGATCCTCACCTGATGACAGGGATGAAAAAAATAAATGTTATGTGGATAGATCAGTGTTTTATGCACAAGTGTATAATACAGCTGATAGCTATTGCAAAGAATTGGGGAATAATGCACCGCCCGATTGTACTAATAGAATAAGATCTTATTTAACTACGTATCCTCCTAAAGGACTAATCGGAAGTACAATAGGCGATCCTACATCTAATCCTGAAATAATAGGTTATCAGTTCGACAGTAACGGCGATGGCAAACCAGATATGACATTTCCTCCTGGAAGAGTGAGATTGATCGAACGGGATGAATTAGACGGCGGTCGCAAAAACACTTTCTATATGGTCGATACGGATGGTGATGGCGTAGGCGATTTGCAGTTTAGTGTTGAAAACACTGGCATACTGAGGCCATCCGGATTTGAAAGCATCCAGGATAGAGCAAGAGACTATTGCAGCAATATCGAGAATACAAAACAATATCGGGAATATTATAGCGGATCGCCATGCTGGGCTCAAGCAGCACCTTACTTCCAGCAGCAAGATCTGGTCGTTAGCGTAACCGCCCAAAAGGAATGCGATAAATTATTAGGAAGCACGTTTTATGGGACGTCTGCTTATGGGAAATGCATAAACGAAATGGCTGCAAACATAAGAGACAAATTGCCAGATTTTAAGTTAGATTGGGCAGCTAAATCAGATCCTGTCAACGTAGTTACTATAGATTTAGGAAGAGACTGCAAGGGCAGTTCTGACTGCGAATTTGCATTTTCCAGTTCAATACAAAGAAACTCGGCTATAGTCGGAAGTGGCAGGATGGGTGGTTTTTGTTCTGGAGGAGGAAGATGCATAACTGTGGATAAGGATTGCAGGAGTGTTGTCGATGATGCTGCAGCCTTTGCCTTATGTATGAACGGGAGAGAAATGGCGTATTCACCTTATTGGGATATTAATTCAGCGACAGATTTGGCCGAGAAGAGGGTCTTATTGGCTAGAGCTAATTATGAAGCAGAGCGATTTGAACCTGAAGTAATAGGAACAAATACTGTAGGAACAAGATTTGGCCCTGTTACTCAAAATGTTTATGCTTCTCCCGTAGATGATGAATTAAACTGGATGGAAGAAAATAAACAGTATGAACAATACGTAAATGATCTCGTAGTTCTTTATGAATTAAGAGATCACGGATTAAATAGAATACTCAATCCAACAGCTCCCGGTACACTTTATGCGGCAGTTAATCCCAATTATGAATGGTGTGGTCTGGAATCAGAATGTGAAATTGTTGAAGTAAAGGTGCCAGAGATAGACTGGACAACTTATGATCCCAATACGCAATATGATCCTTTGGGAGCCGGTCTTGCTGGTTTGAGGTTACCATTTCAAGGGTTAATTGAATATGCCATTCCTATACAAGATGATATTTCATCTCAACAGGCACGATCGAGCGCTTTAGAATCAATGAATATTTATAATTTTGGAGTAAAAGGTTCTGAGTTTATTGACATAGGTCCGAGTTTTGGAGAACAGGTTGGTACGGCTACTGGAGAGGGCATAGCAACCGCTGCCGAGTTTGTCATTATCTCAGCTGCAACAGCAGGTGTCGGCGGTGCTCTAGTTCAAACAGGTACAACTGCAGGCAAAATCTTAGGTACTGCTATAGGTGGAACATCAGCACTAGAAGCAGGTGGTATAAAAATAGGTGGTAGCATTGTTTTTAGAACTGGAGCAAACATAATATTAAATTTGCCAAGCCGTGAGTTAACATACTTTGTTGCAGATTCTGTGAGCGGAAGAGATACACCAACAATAGAAACAGCTCAAACAGCGTTTGCAGAAACTATTGGTGGTTCTGTTTTCGAGCAATTATTAGCAAGTACACCTTGTAAAGGTGTTTGCGCTAAAATGGTCGGTGCCAGCCTAGGAGAAATATTGGAAGAGGAATCAGGCACGTCATTTGTTGCTTGGAAAAAATGTCAAAGCGGTGATTGTGCAGAATGGGATGCTTTGTATAAAGATTCACAAACATTTTGGGAAAGACAAGCTGTAGTGGGAATATCTTCTGTATTCACAGGTGGGGCATTAGAACTGGGTAGCGGCATGGGCGGATCTTACAGTTCGAATAATGCCAATATTGATATAAAGAACGGTCAAGATACTGCCGGTCAAGCTCATATTCTCCCGACAGTTTTTAATCTCGGAGATCAGCAAGTCAATCTCGCATTTAGCGGTGATCTATCAAATGCTGAAAGTGTAGGTGAAGTTGAAATAAAATCGTTGAAAGACCTTGGAAAATTCTTTGTTCGTGGTCCTGATATTTCAATGGCCAATCTCCCTTCAGGAACGACGGGTGTAGTGATCAATAGAGGGAGCAATGATATATTGGGATACGTAGTTACAGATAAAGAAGGAAAAGTGTCTCGGTTCATTCCGAAAGAACAGATAGATGCATTTAATGCTCAATTATCAGCACAGGCTTCTAATCTTAATCAACCTGACACAACGCCAGTAGTATCTTTCGAAGGCATGACAACAACTCCGATAGTCCAGACAGGACAGGATATTCTTTCAGATAGCAGAACACAAACACTTGCCGATCAAGCACAGCAAGAAGCAGAAGCAGCACAAAATCTAGTGACTGTTGTTTATGAAGTGGTGGCGGATGGAACGGTTACATCACAAGAAGCAACGCAAGTCAACGAAATAACATCCACCCTTCCAATAGCATTTACTATAGAACCCGGAACATTAAGCGGGCAAGAGAGAGATGCTGTAATCGAAACTGTAGAAGACATTGCATCAAGAGAAGCGCAAGAAGCTGAGAAGTTGTCAGCAGTCTTAGGAGAAGTTACCCAGCCAGAAACAGTTGTTGTTTCAGATGAGGACGCATCCCTAGTCGCTTCACTTAATCCCGTCTATATTGCCGGGCAATATTTTGGTTTAGTAAAATCAATAACCGGAGATGAAAATGTAGCAGAAAGTGAAACCGAATCACTTCTTACAGAATTTGCCAGGCATATGACAAGGGGTTCACAAAGAGAATATGCTATGATTTTGGCTGGTAGTCTATACAAACATGATAGATCACTTGCGGCCTTCATCCCGTTCCTTCAAAGCGGAACACAAGTTACAGATCAGGTAAGGGATATTGCTAGAAGAGTTGAAGAAGCAACGGGCGTTTCTGTTGAAATAACACCTTTAACAGATTTGTCGGTTGATGCGGTTGGAGATAGTTTAGAAGCACTCGCTTTTTCTACAGATGAACGATTATCTAAAGGTTGTGATCAATGTTTAGTAGATTTTGTCCAACCAATAAAACAATATGTGGACAAAGCAAAAGGAGCAATCAGATCAGGAGATGTAGAAACAGCTAAAGAGAATATAGACGCAGCAAAGAGATTGTTAAATAGCCACATCAGGCAAAACCAAGTGATGCAGCAAACAGGAGAAGCATTGGTAGAGACCGCAGAAGCAGACTTGTATAAGACCGAAGATCAGTATGTAGAAGCCTCTGAAGCAATTGAAGAAGCAGTAGATGAAATAAACAGAGTACTACAAAATAGTTTATCCCCGAATGCTAAAGACGAGTTGATTTCACTAAGAAGCAATTTAGGCAGCTTGTTGGATCGTGTCAAAGGAATTCTGCAGCAGTTGGATATTGATATTACTATCTTAGAACTATCCCAAAAAATAGACTCTCTGATCTCCGAAGGAGAAAGGCCTAAGTTAAAAGTAGATAAGGGTAGAATCGCGTACACGATAGGAAACACACA
>CAYJTF010000011.1:21274-22885 GCA_964373165.1 uncultured archaeon | reverse complement strand
ACAATGCTGTACCGCCTGTTGAAGCATCATAGATTTTAAAGACGAAGTTATAGGAGCCTGTCAAGGGGTTATCATTAGGGTCTGTCAGTTTACCTTGATAGTTAATCAGTGATGGTATTGCTGCTAATGATAGTGATAATGAAAGCATACTAAATAATATTGATATTATTGCGATTTTTTTCATTTCCATTTTTTACACCATGAATTATAGTTTCATACAATATACTGTATTAACATGCCTTGGCCTGTTATCAAATTTCATATCTGTTGATCCGCCTGATCCACTTATTTCTGTGTCTGGTTGTGCAGTAAGATCTGTTACGCCACGATTAAAGCTTGTCATAGGCGCTCCTGTTATGGACATTGTTTGCCAAGTGTAATGAGTACAGACATTCGTTGTGCCTCCTTCATATCTGTATTCAGTGCATGTCGACCAATAACCTCCACCACTACTGCCTTCACCCACAGCATGCCTGTGATTATTATGACCGTGATTCAAATTTATCACATCCTCGCCATTTGATAATTTGAATTGCGAAGGACCTGCACCTGTCAGATCATTCCATACCTTAGGCGTAGTAACCCAGTTTGATTTAAGTGTTATGACAGTAGCTGTGTTGCTTGATACTTCATATACCTCTCCTGCACCTGTACCACTTACTACTTCTAATTTCCAGCCTTTGTATTCGTTTGTTGTTAAAGTAGTATTGGAAGTAACTGTAAGAGTATTTACTGATGTTGCAGAAGCATATAGGCTGCCTGAATAGTTGTCATCTGGGATCAATATGGAGACGTCATCCCACTCAGTCATTCTTCTCCAGCCAGTTGGACAGGAGGTTGTGAACATAAAAGTCATTCCACGTGGTACTCCTACTATAGAAGAATCTAATTCGCTCTCAGATACACATCCTGTACATGTAAGGCTTTCAGCTACTTTAGCTCTAAATGCATATCCAATGCTTCCCATTTTTACTCTCGGTGTCAGCGTCTCTCCATTAACAGCAACTTCAAACCAGTATTGGTTGTCGAATGCAAGATTAATTGTTGTAGAAGATCCAAGCATTGTTGTGAATATGCCATTAGTCACAACAATATTGTTCTGCGTCTCGCTCCACAATGCTGTACCGCCTGTTGAAGCATCATAGATTTTAAAGACGAAGTTATAGGAACCTGTAAGAGGATTATCACTTGCGTCTGTAAGCTTGCCTTGATAGTTGATTACAGAAGGAATCGCGGCTAATGCTGATGAGATTGAAAGCAGGGAAAATATTACCGACAGCAAAGCAAGTTTTTTCATTTTATCCTACACCAAGTATTTGGAATTCCTATATAATATTAATCTTCTTTCTTTATAAATTTAGTCATAGTTTTGAAATTTTTAGATGATTAACAACTGTTTAGTAATACAATAAATTCAATGGTTCTTTATTTTTTCTTTCACCCATTTGACAAATTTTGTAGCATTCCTTAAGCTCTGTTCTGCAAGATTTTTGCTCACAACTACGGCTCTATAACCTTGTTGGTGACGAACGTTTAATAGGCTCTGAAGCACATCAACCATGTTTTCATTTATTTTTATGCCGGCTTTTTTATGCAAACTAATAGCTTCCT
>CAYJTF010000011.1:6899-21264 GCA_964373165.1 uncultured archaeon | reverse complement strand
TCATTCGCTGCTATAACCGCATCTCCACAATCCAAAACGACAGCCTTAAACCTGCTCTTTTCAAGATTATCTGCTGCGCTGTCTAAGAATTCTCTAGCGTCATTTATTCTTATATATGAACTGGATTTTTCCTCTTTCTTCATACAAGTTCACTTAATTCTTTCCCGTGTATGGTCTTTCCATTTTTTAATATATCTATAATAAATGGCTCGTTGAGTCTATATAATTTCAAAAATTCAGATATAGGAAGCATATCCACAGTTAAAACAATATCATCCTTCAACAGTTCAGATTGCAGTTGGGTGTATTTTTCTTGGATCACATCTTTCTTTTGCGAGTTTTTTATTATGAACAATACATCAATATCGCTATTGAAAGTAAATTTAGCGGAGAGGAACGATCCGTATACTACTATAGAAACTATATCCTCAAATGGCTTTAAAAAATTGGCAATTCGAGTGAAAATCTCGCTCTCAATGTTTTTTTCCAAGATAAAATTATCTATTACGAGTTTATTCACAAAAAAATTTTCTTTGTTAAGTTTGAACGTGGAAAATTTGCCCTTTTTAGTTTCTAAAATAATATTTTCGTTTTTCAGCTTTCGTACTGTTCTGAATATATTGCTTTTATCCAGACCCAAATCATTAGCAAGTTCGCCAAGAGTAAACTCCCAATTGAGATGCAATGCCAGATGACGAAGTATTTTTATACTGTATTTAGAAAAAAATATATTCTCTAATTGTTGCATTTTTTCACCATACGTTGTTTTTTTACAATATATGTTGCATTAAAACAATATAAAGCTTCCATTTTATGGGTGTTCGAATTCTCTATGGAAAAACGGCTAGCTAGTCATAAAAACTGCAATATTTTAATTGTCTTTGATCTGTTAAGTTAATATTTCATTTTTGGAACAACAACTGCTTCATGAATAATGAGGAATTAAACGACATTGGGTTAATTTCTTTTCCTACTTAAGATTATAGAATCATGTCAGTATATTACAATAACTACTTAGTAGCTAATGTGAATAGATGCCATTCATGCCAGTTAATTAGTATCACTAAGAATTATCGGCGGTCAGAAGCCATTTCCAGAGAGAATATACTATCTCTGCCACTTCAACAACGAAATAAAAGTAGTTTTTATGTTTTGAATCTCGTCTCTGCTTAATCTCAGTTCTAACAATTCTCTTTCTATGTCATACGAGTTTACCGTCTCCACTGCTAATTTATCACTAACTTTATCTATTCTAAAAATATCTGAAATTTCACGGAAAAGCCCGATATCAAATTCAGAAAAATTCAATACCATAACGCAATCCAGTATATCTTTAATCTTTTTTTCTGAATCTCTATATTTCAGTATTCTTAATTTGGATGAAACAAACGCTTCGGGCCTGACAATCCTAAAATTATTTTTTTTAACCCATAAATTATTCTCCAAACAAAATTTTAACAAAGGTTCAGCAAAAAACGTGGTTTTTGTTTGAGTTTTTTCATCAAGTATGAGATCCACGTATAAGTAAAAAACCTCAAAAATCGGCATCTTTTCACTCGTTTTTACATCTAATTGTTTCTTTGTTGTTCTGTCGAAAATTTTGTAGAACCTAAATTTTATCGGCGAATACCCTATTTTCTCCAGTTTATCAGATATGCTACCTACGTCTTTGGCTCTTATTCCCAAATCGATATCCTTTGAGCCTATGTATTCTACCCCCTTCCAATCATAAAATTTCTCATTAGATAAAAAGTGTGATGCCCACCCGCCCATGATTAAACTCTTATTTTTGACTTTGTCCCAAATTTTTTTTAATTCCTTCAGGGAAATCCCGGTTAACTCTCTATACTCTTTTACTAGCATATAACCACTTTTTATATAGACTCATTCCCAAGTCGGCATAAGTACCTAACCCTATGAGGTCCGCACATAATTGGGGTATGCTGACTATATTCCATCCTCTTATTTCCCATCGAGAAGACAATATATCTTGATCATAAACATAAAACCATACCTGCCCTTTGCCTGTATTACCAAGTATTGAAATTTGATTCTTTTTCTTGTCCATCTCTGCAGTTGTTAAATAAACTATCACAGGCTTACCTGGTGACTCTCCTTGTATCAGCATTTCACCAAATGGACCAGAAATCGCATAATCCTTCACTACAGTCTTTATTCTTTCTGGTATTAAGATGTCTATCATCAACGGTTTTATGTACTGGAAAATTTTTCTCTTCAAATTCCCCCATTCTCTCATCAGTTTTATATTATCCACTTGGATTATTTCTGTCCCCCATACAACATTATTTTTTTCAAGCTCTTTGAGTGTTTCAGAAATATATGATTTAGCCAAAGAAGTCTTTTGTGAAATCTTTGACACCGATAAATTATCTCCTGTAGCGAGTAATCTGAATATTCTCTCTTTTTTTATCGGAATTCTCATATATTATTTGTGTTCGCTTAAATATTTAAATAAGAGAACATAACGAACATAATCCATGATCTAAAAATACCTCTACAAGGAAACTAGTATATGACAATGTCCTCTGCGGGCTAAAGTCCACATTATCAATTTATTAATTTAGGCGAATAATAAAGGATTATATGGGAAACGAAATTGATAGATGGATCAGACGATCAGAAGAGGATTTCGAAACTGCAAAAGCCAACTTCAAAATAAAAAAATATAGGTTTGCTTCTTTTCTGTGTCAACAGGCTGTAGAAAAAGCTCTAAAAGCGCTGCTGTTAAAAAAAACCAAAAAAATAATTAGGATTCATGACCTTGTTGAGTTGGGAAAAAGAGTCGATATAGAAAACGGTCATTATGACTCACTTGAAAAATTAACATATGTGTATGTTGATTCCAGATATCCTGATACATCTGATAAAGATTACACTTTTCAAGAAACAAAGGATGATTTGAAAATAGCAGAAGAGGTTATAAAATGGGTAAAAAAAAGGATATAGACAGATTGAGAGAATTCAAAAAGAATCTTTCAAAAATAGTCCCGATACAAAAAATGATTTGGTTTGGATCCAGAGTTTCTGGAAAATTTTATCGCTGGAGTGATTTTGATCTAGTTATAGTAAGTTCTAAATTTAAAAATAAGAAATTCAGATATAGGCCGCTAGGATTCCGTAAATATTGGAATCTGAATTATCCTGTAGACTTCCTTTGCTATACGCCAGAAGAATATGAAAAATTAAGAAAGGAAATCACCATAGTAAAAGAAGCTGAAAAAAATGGCATAGAAATTCTGTAGATTTAAAACTAACGGGAAATATTTCTATTAGTTCGTCCAAATATCTAAAGAGAGCATAACGAACATAAGCTGCTAAATCTAAAATATTTTTCTACAGGGAAATTGACGTTTAAAATTCCTTATAAAGAAGAAGGTTTCTAATCATCTGGGAAAATGGAATACAGCCGAATCTCTCCTAACTTTTTCATCGCCCTTTAATTTATACTCTATCCAAAACTTTTCTCCTTCCGAGAGTGTTAAGCTACTAAATGTAATTTTATAGCCAGGCTCTGCAGCTGGGATTGATACTGTGCCTTCAGACACTTTAACTAATTCCACGCCTTTATCTCCATTGAAAACATTTATCTGATTATATGTGTGATCAACATATTTGAAATATGAGAAGCACGGACTGCAATTAGGATTCGTAAACATCCATTTGAAAAATACAACTCCCGCTAAGAACAACAAAAGAACTAATAACAAGTTTAGATTAGATTTTTTTTCAGGTGTTAATGACATTGAATAAATATTGGTCATTTCTTTATTTATTAATTGTGATTTAAGATTTCGTTTGGAAAAACATCGTTGTAGTGAACTACTCACAGCTATCGCAAGGAGCTTCCCATTTAAAAATAACTAACAAATAAACAATTATCCTATTAATACAATATCTAGTTTCTCAACTTGTTTTATATGTTTATTTCTAGTAACTAAAGTCATACTGTTTTCTATTGTCTGACTCGCTATGAGCAAGTCTGCTAAAGGAAGTGGCTTACCTATCTTGTAATATTTGTGCTTCAACTCCGCTAGGATTTTTGCTGTGTTTTTTGTTGTTTGTAAAACTTCAAAATTTTCAATAAATTCTAATGATTTTTGTTTTTTAACAGGAGATTTCTTGATCAGACCAAAAATAAACTCAAAATAGGTTATGAAAGTTATTATCGGAGGTGTAATGGTATATTTTGTCAATTCATTTATGTGATCTAACACGTTTTTATTCCTTGCTTCCAGATCTATCAGAACATCGGTGTCCAAAACTATATTCATTTTCTAAAACCTTCTTCATTTCTGAGCTCTCTCACTATTTTTTTCATTTCATCTGCTTCTTCCTCTGAAAGCAATTTTTCCCCACTCAGAAGTGTTTCCCATTTGTGTCTTGAATCTTTCACATAACTGTCAATCATATACTCTAACAACTTGCCCATTCGGATTCCTCGTTTGGCCGCCAGAGATTTAAACTCGTTCCACGTTTTTTCATCAACACCTTTTATTGTCTTGAGTCCCATATAAGTATTATTTTAATACTAGTATTTAAATATTACTTTATTGTATCTTCGCCACTCCTATTATGAGATTGGATTCTCCCAGAACAATTGTGTCGTTGACCGTGCCGTTATAATTATATCTTATATATTTCAGTGTAGAGTTCTCGCCTGATCTGAATATGCCTTGGACGGGAACTGGGATATTGGATATTTGAAAATCATATACCACAACCGGCGATTGGGTTGTCTTAACTACTATCCTCGATCCTGATATCTTCTCGTCTTTGATGGTCGCTGTCGAATTATCTATTTTAAAACTCTTTATCTGGGTCCAAATCCCGGGAGAGGAGACTAATCGTACTTCATAGTTTTTCTGGGATATACGAGCAGGATAATTCAGATCGATCTCAGAAATCACTGTCAAGCTAGCATTTGTCGGACGGGTATTAGAGCTTTTGCCAACATCATACAATTTTATTATCTCGGTAGAAGTTTGGACAGCTATCTGCTTCATTCCCACGTCTATATTCCTTCTCAGTATGTTGTTATAATAATTATATATTGTGGTAGTGAAAAGAGTAAGCATAACAAAACCCAACAAAATCAAAAAAGTATAAGTTATGAATTTAGAAACGCCTTTCATAATAATATATTGTAAGCTAAAATTTTATTATCTCCTAATCGAATATCTGTAGTATGAAAGGTATATCTCCTTTGGTCGCTTCCGTTATTCTAATAGCTGCTACAATGTCTATTGCTGGCATCCTTTCATACTGGGCTAGCAGCTTTGTCCAAAGAGGACTGACAGAATCCGGCAACACCACCCAAGAATCGCAGTGCCTCTCGTCCCAGTTCAGAGTCTATTCCGGAAGATATACAAATGCTTCAAAATCTTTAACAATCATCCTAGAAAATCAAAGGTTATCGGATATTTCTCTGAGCAACGTGTATATGTTCTACCCAAACGACGAACTAAAAAGCTTCAATATAACAGGCGTGATTGCTGGCAATGAACTGAAAACATTTAATGTCAGCAATATTGATCCCGGCTTTACTTCAGGAGAAATAAGAAGCACTTGTCCGCAAGTCGTTACATCTTTCAAATGCGGAGCCATTGCATGCTCGTAGTGATACAATGAAAGGCATTTCTCCATTATTAGCATCCGTATTGCTGATAGCGTTCACTCTTGCAGTTGCAGCTATATACAGCGGCTGGCTAACAAGCTTCACCAGAAAAACGGCAACAGAGGTAGAAGAAAAATCAACGGTTAGGGTCACATGCAGTTATGGTGGTATAGAAATAAGCAATTTGCAATATAATTCAACTGCCTCAAGTGGAAATGTTTCTGGGACTATAGAAAACACAGATATTATTGATTTAGGGGATATAGATATTGAAATATTTTTCACCAACTCTACAAGATATCTCTTGGACCTGAATAGAACACTAAAACCAGGTGAAAGAGACACATTCAATACGAGAATAAACACTTCGACCTATGACAAAATAAGAGTGAAAACAAACTGCTCGAATGTAAATGACGAGCTGACATCAAGTTACGTATCTGTAGTAACTTAAAGTGTGGATAATGTGAAAATTAAAAGTCCTCCTATCATCATTCCCGCACTATGCTTGACACCGGCAGACAATTCACCTTCCGACATTTTTCCAATGACCAAGCCGGCGAACAGTCCCTGAAGTATAATTAAATTTCGGAATATTGTTTTGTATTCGACGGTCAATTGTTTTGCTTGCTGCTGCTGCAGGTCTACTTGCCCTTCAGTCTGCTGTTTCAACGATATATCTGCTAGAGTAGGCACCAAGAATTTCTGGAGACCTATTATGACTGCCAAGAAAATAAAGAATATGACATAACCTGAAATGATTTGGGAGTTTAGATAAAGCTTTCTTTCTTCCCTCAGTCTTTCTATCTCGACAGTTGTTTTGCTTATCGATTCAAAAATATCTGTCAGATTGCCGCCGTATTCATGACTCTCTATAACCGTTGAGCTTATACGCCCCACTAACTTGGAATTAGTTGATCGTGCGAAGCTGAGAAATGCCCTAGCAAAAGGAATGCCCCAATCTAGTTGGGCGTTTAATTTTTTCAGATGAAAAGATAGTGCGCCGTACTCATTTTGAACGACACTTTTTAATGCCATTGGCAGAGTCATGCCAGATCTGACAGCTTCTACAAGATCTTGCATGAATTGGGGAAATGTATCTTCGATAAGTTTTATTTTAGTCATCTCGCTGTATTTGATCAGGGTTATCGGGGCTGCTGCAACAATCAGTGCGACAACAACAACTGTTGAGAATAATGCTGGTGTTTCCCTGAAAACGACGAATCCAAGCGCTATTAAAACTAAGCCGACAATTCCACTAACAGATAATATAATGATTGTCTTATCGTCCATCTACATCTCCACTTGTGTCGAATGCAAGAATAACATGAATCCTATATTGAGCGCCGGCACCAGTATATATATACTGAGTTTCATCAGTTGCAATATGCCAATACCACCTAAATTGGATTCAATCATATTCATAACTGAGAATAATGAAATTATAAACAATGGTGCAGCAATAAGAAGACCTGTATAGAACTCTGCATATGTATCCAGTTGTTGCAAATATTTCTGCCTTTTTGTTCTCCATTCAAACAAGGCCTGCTCACCCATGATTTTCAAGTATGTCTTCAAATCACCGCCGCTCTCAATCGTGCTAACAAATCCAAGCAATATCTGTTTGAGTTTTTCTGAAGGACTTCTTTTAGCAACTTCTCTAATTGATGACATCGGATCCATGCCGAACATATCCATATTCCTCACTATCTTACCCATCTCAACAGCCAGAGCGTCATACTCGGTGAAGTCTGCCAATAACTTGAAAATGGCTGACGGCGGAATGCCTGATGTGGCAATAGATCCCATGTGAGCTACAGCAAAAGGAAGATTCGTATCAATGCTGGTCTTTCTCATAGTCATTTGGTTATAAGGCAGGAAATATGACATCAGAAAAACAGACATCCCAACAGCAATAGGAACAAATAAAATTGCTCCTATCATCGTGAAGATGTTTGGATGCCATACAGTTGCTAAAAGAAATATTAAAAGTATTAACCCGATCACATATCCTATAACGGTCATAAGAATCATTAAAGCTCCATAATTTCTTGCCGGTATATTCACCCCGGATTTAGGAATTATTTCGTTTAAACTTTTGAATATTTCTTGGTTGTTATCGACAATAGAACCAAAATTTTTGCTTGCAATGCCAACTATTGAATCAATCATCAATTAATTCATTGTATTGAGTGAGTATATTTTTTACGCTATGCGCTGATCAAAGATCGGCGCCTATCCTCAACAACTTTAAAGCCAAGCAATTTTATCAGATCAACTCTCTCTTCCTTTTCTAGAGTTTGTATTTTCTCCTCTTCCTTTTCTGTTTCCTGCGGCTTTTCAGTTGCAGTTCCGCCATTAATTTTTTCGACTACCTTTCCTTTAGAAATATCAATCTCTATTTTGCCAACTTGGTCTAATATACTCTTCGGGCTTTTATAAAATTCATTAATGATGGCAGTTACTTCCTTAAAATCTTTCTTGCCTGATTTAGCGAGCCCTTCCAATATGGCTTTTCTCTTTTCGATTTCTTTCAAAGCATCTTCAAAAGTTATACCTTTATTATGCGCTATTTTTCTTAGCAATATGCTGTCCGGATTATAAATATAGGTGTCAGCAGCGGGATCCCATTCAATCACTTTTCTGGTTGTAGCTTTTAACGTATTTGTGTCAATAGATTCTATTTCTTCTATTTCTTTAATTCTTCTTGCAGACTTGCCCTTTTCTCTTGCATGAATCATAATTACAACAACATCTAAGCTTTCAACCAAGCTAGCAGATAGATCTATTGGTGCTGTAGTAAGTCTTTTAATAACTGTATCAACCGATCCTGCGTGGAATGTAGCGATGGAGGGGTGACCAGAACTCATGCCCTGAAACATGACGTAAGCTTCTTTACCTCTTACTTCACCAACAATAACATAATCCGGATTCTGCCTGAACGATCCTTTCAATAGATCGAATAATGTGACTTCTCCATATTTTTCTCCAGATGCTAAAGGTATACCAAAACCCAACCTAGAAACAGCTGGTATCCAGTGATCATGAGATAGCTTAAGCTCTCTTGTGTCTTCAATGCTAACAATTTTCGCTTCAGGAGGTATGAACATGCATATGCTATTCAAGAATGTGGTTTTACCTGTAGCGACACCACCCGCTATCAGCATAGATACGCCTGCCTCCATCAAAAACCAAAAGTATGCCATTATTTGCGCGTTGCAACTACCTAGTTCCATGAGCTCAACCGGCGAATACGGTCTTTCAGTAAACTTTCTGATTGAAAATGTAGGACCGCGTGTCGTAACGTCACCAGCTAAACTGGCATTGACTCTGGAACCGTCTGGAAGTGTACCATCAAGAATTGGCTCGGCGTAACTGACATATCTTCCTGATCTTTCAGCTATTTTTATAACAAATTCTCTCAATTCGCCTAGATCCTGAAAAACAATATCTGTTTTTATAGATCCGTATCTTCGGTGAACAATAAAAATGGGTATACCAGATCCATCACATCCTATATCCTCAATCATTGGATCTCTCAACAATGGTTCAATCTGATTCAGTCCAACAAAATCTCTATATATATAATACATCAACCTCGTATACTGATCCGGTGTTAATGAGACGCCTAAATGTTTGAAGACTTTTTTTATCTGTATTTCTAGATATTTTATAGCCTCGGTGTTTTCTTTAATAGATGTCAATCCAACCTGAATCATGTCAACTAATGAAGAACAAGCTTTCTTATACATCTTTTTTTCTTCTTCTGATAAAATAGGCTCTTCCAAATTATACATAACCTGTTGAATAGTAGGATCCCATTTTATATGAGCATAAGCAAAAGGTGGTATTAAAGGGTATCTCACATCTATATCATTAATTTTATTGACTTTGGGAATCTGAATGAAATTTCTTGAAACATCTACACGAAAACCCGGTAATACTGCCTCAGCTGCCTTTTTTTCATGCATCTTCCTCCACAACATTCCCCTATATTTCCGAATGTCGACCATAGAAATCATTTCATATGTTTTTTCCTTACAGATTTACCTTTTTTAACGATATGCTGGAATCTTGCACAGCCCGGGCAAACTCTCATTTGTCCACCCATCAAATGAAGCATTCTTCTGTCTACTTGTCTAAGTATAGACTGGTCTGTAATTCTAAAACCTCTATACGCTACAAAGGTTTTCCATCTTGGGACTATTTTTCCACAGTAACCACAATTCACTGTTCCTTCTCTTCCTCTTTTTTTGCTGTGTTGATATTGTCGTGTATAAGGTGCTGTCGATACAGGCAATAAATCACCCCTTTATTATAAGATTTACTTTTATGAATTATATAGTTAAATTCAAAAGACTTCCTTTAACATAGGCAAAGCAATTTTTGACCAGTCCTCTACAATTACTCCTTCAGAATTGCATATATCTTCCAGTTCTTGGACCGTAAACATACCGCACTGTTGGGCTTCCGAACCAGCTAACTTGATTTCTTCATGATTTGTCTCCACCAAATATAAGATACCAAAATGTACTTTTCCTACATCATTAGAGTCGTCGTTAATATAACCTAAGACGCTTGGTCTTATTTCTTCATTTATATCCAACTCTTCTTTTAATTCCCTTTCCAAACTTGCTAAAATGGGATTTTTTGATGTCTCATCTATTTTTTCTATATGACCGCCGACACCCCATGACCATTTACCGCGAAGCCTTGTTTCCGTATATCCTGTACCAGCAGAACGTTGGTATGCGAAAACTCTTCTTAATTTCTTATTAACAACGACGACATATGCAATAGGTTGTTTGAAGCCTGGATTATTCTCAGCCAAACCTCTTTTCATATATTCAAAATTTTTCAGAATTATTTTTTCAAAATTTAACCCGTCTTGCTTTAGAAAATTCTGAAAATAATTCTCTTCAAATAATTTTTTCGTCGAAATAACCATTATTTCTTGTTCGTCTTTATTCATAGAATCACTATATACTTCAAAGATTAGGGATAAATTTCTAAATTAATATAATTTATTTAATCTGGTGATAAAATGGATACTATATCTATCATTGGCGGTACGGGAGACGAAGGTTCTGGATTGGCTTTAAGATTTGCAAAGGCTGGCTTTTCTGTAATCATAGGTTCGAGAAATAAATCAAAGGCAATTGGTACCGTGAAAAAAATAAAAGAAAAAATCAAGGATGCAAATGTACGGGGGATGACAAATGAAGAAGCTGTGAAAGAGGGAAATATAATTTTGCTCGTTGTACCTTTTGTTGATCAAATTCCTACACTGAAAAAATTGCAAAAATGTTTTAAAAATGGCGATATCTTGGTTGATGTTTGCAATCCCATTCAATCAAATGTTTTAGGAGAGATATCTCATCCTGTTATACCTTGGTATGGTTCCGCTGCTGAACAGGCAAAATATTATGCACCTGACTATGTTTCTGTTGTTTCCGCTTTCAAAAACGCTAGGGCTACATTACTGCAAGATTTATCAAAGGATTTTGACTCTGATATTTTTGTCTGCAGCGATGATGAAAGTGCGAAGAAAAAAATTATTGAACTAATTGGAAAAATCACAAAGGCAAGAGCAGTAAATCTTGGTCCATTAAAAAATTCTAGACTGGTTGAAGAATTGGTTGCATTGATGCTTTACTTAGAAGTTAAACATAACACTGATAAACACTGGGAATTAAAACTTAAAGGTATATGATAATGTGAGGTGAATAAATGGGGTTTGGAAATAGGGAATTTCAAAAACCAAAAATGAAAAAGATAAGCAATGTGATTTGGGAAATACCACAAGAATTCAAAAAAGGAATGAGAGTGCCTGCAAGAATCTATGCTAGTGAAAAAATAGTAAATGACATGGATTTGCAGGTATACGATCAGATAACAAACGTTGCCACATTACCAGGAATCCAAAAATATGCATTCTGCATGCCCGACGGTCATATCTCTGTTAGTGGCTGCTAAAGAGAGACCAATCCGGGTACGGGTTTCCAATCGGTGGTGTAGCCGCATTTGATATAAACGATGGCGGAGTTATATCACCAGGCGGCATAGGATTTGACATCAACTGCGGTATGCGTTTAGTTTTAACTAATTTAACTTATGACGATGTTAAACCACATTTGAAAACTTTGGTTGATAATTTATTCCAAAGGGTTCCTGCAGGTGTCGGCTCAACTGGTTTTGTGAAGTTAAGCAAAGACGAATTTAGGAAAGCTGTAGAAGATGGAGCGCATTGGGCAATAGAAAAAGGATACGGATGGAAAGAAGACTTGGAAAGAACTGAATTGAATGGAAAGGCTGAATGGGCGGACAATAAAAAAATTTCAAACAGGGTAGTAGAAAGAGGATTTAATCAAATCGGAACATTAGGTTCCGGTAATCATTATCTTGAGATACAAGTTGTAAAACCAGAAAATATTATGGATGAAAAATTGGCAAAAAAATGGGGGTTATTTCCAAATCAGATCGTCGTTATGTTTCATTGTCTGCCTGGAAATTCTAAAGTAATGACTGAGCATGGTGCTTGGATAAGAATTAAGGATTTAGAAAATAAAAAACTGAGAGTAAAATGTTTTGATACAAATTCTCATAAACTTGTTGATACTGAGATTGAAGAATTTTATAAAGTTTATAATAAAGAAAAAATGTTTAAAATTGTGACTTCGGCTGGTATACAATTAGTTGTTACAGAGGATCATCCAATCTTAACCAAAGAAGGTTATAAACTGCCGAAAGAGTTAGACAATAAAGATTATATTGCAACATATCCCTTTTTAGGGGTGGAGTACAAGGAACCAAGTGACGAAATAATAGTAGATGAAAATGATATCAGGAAAATTCATAATTCTGATAAGATAATAAATGAGTTGAAAGAAAAAAACCTGTTACCTTTGAGAATAAACTCTTTACAATTGCCTCTATTGACTAAATTATTAGGTTACATTACTGGAGATGGTCATTTAAGGAAAAGTGGAAGAGGTTGGCGGTTTGCTATAATTGGTAATGAAAAAGACTTGCAGAATATTATTGAAGATATAAAGAAGTTGGGCTTTCATACGGGCAATATACGTGAAAGAAATACTAAGGGCATTATAGAATCCGTGAGTGGGAAAAAAATTAAAATAGAAGGCAGAAGCTGCGAATTAGAGTGTTATAGTACTTCTCTTTCTCTATTATTCATCACTCTGGGTGCACCAATAGGAAATAAAACACTTGCAAAATTCGATATTCCTAAATGGGTATTTAGAACTCCCAAGTGGATTCAACGATTATATTTAGCTGGTTATTTTGGAGCAGAATTAACAAAACCTATTTTAACTAAGTCTCAAAAAAAATATGAATATTTTGAGAGATTGAGCGTAGCAGTTTATAAATTAGAAGAACTTAAAGATAATGCATTTGAATTTTTGACCCAGATATCAAAATTACTCAAGAAACTTGGGGTAGAATCATCAATTATTGAGGAAAATGGTGGAGGTAGAATAACTAGAAATGGAAAAACTGCAAAAATAGTTTTAAGAGTTTCGTCTGATATAAATAATTTAATTAAATTCTTTTTAAATATCTGTTATGAATATTGTGAAAATAAGATAGTAGAAAGTTGTCATGTATTACATTATTTAAAATCTAAGGTTAATGCTATTCAACATTTAGCTAAAGAAGACAATACGTCTAGCAAAAGTGTAAAATATAAACCTTATCAGTATGGTTTTTCATACCCTCTATTTTCAGAATTTATAATAACCCACAAATTAAACCCTCCCACTCCTGTTGTTTGGAGTAAAGTTGTAAAAATAGATGCTATAGAGAACAAAGAAAAATATGTATACGATATAAGAGTTAAGAATGACAATCATAATTTTATTGCAAATAACTCTGTTGTAGGAAATTGTGGTTCTCGGGGTACGGGCCATCAAATAGCAACCGATTACCTTCAAACTTTCTTGAACGTGATGGAAAGAAAATATGGAATAAAAATTTTGGATAGAGAATTGGCATGCGCTCCATTCAATTCCACAGAAGGACAGGATTATTACAAAGCAATGGCGTGTGGTGTGAATATGAGTTTCGCCAACCGACAAGTTATTTTACACAGAATCAGAGAAGTATTTTCACAGATATTTAAGCAAGATGCGGAAAAATTAGGAATGCGTCAATTATTTGATGTAAGTCACAATAGAGCTTCACTTGAAAAGCATAAAATAGACGGAAAATTGAAAGAAATAATTACGCATCGGAAGGGAGCGACAGGAAGTTATTATCCGGGAAGAGAAGAAATTCCAAAATTATATAGAGATGACGGAAGTCCTGTTATTATCGGCGGTTCAATGGAAACGGGATCTTATCTGCTTGTAGGTGGAGATAAATCACATGAAACTTTTTGCTCAACAGCTCACGGATCAGGAAGAACAATGTCAAGAACTAGAGCTAAGCAATTATTCAGAGGTGATATATTACAAAGAGAAATGGAAAAAAAAGGTATTTATGTAAAATCCATTAGTTTTGCTGGATTAGCTGAAGAAGCCGGAGCTGCTTACAAAGATATTGATGATGTAATCAATGCAACTCATGAAGCTGGAATCTCTAAAAAAGTTTGTAAGTTGATTCCAATAGGAAATGTGAAAGGATAATTATTCAATTGGTGACTCAGCCATTTTTTTAAAATCTTTATTTTTAACCTCAATCCATAAACAGTAAGGCAATTTTTCTTTTAAT
>CAYJTF010000011.1:0-6889 GCA_964373165.1 uncultured archaeon | reverse complement strand
ACTCTTTCCCTACACGACGTCTTCCGATCTTTCTTTTAATTTCCCATTAAGTTCTTCGCCTGGAATTTCTTCAACTTCTTCCTTTGTAAAAACGGGGTTTCTGCCTATAACCCAACTTTCCTTATCATATTTTTCCTGAAGTAATGGTTTCAAATTAGAAATTATTTTATCGTCTATTGTTTTTTTGGTATATTTATTTCTAGTTGCTTCTTTTAAAATTTCTTGAGCAACCAATTCATTAACTGCATGCAATTTTTGTTCTGGATTGGCATTGGGAGCAAAGTTTTTTAATTGATTCATAATAACTGGTATGTTTCTTAATGCTGATTCTTCTGTATAAAACTTTTTGCCAATCTTCCTAGATTTAAGCCAAATACTATCTGCAATTTTTTCTACATCAAATGGCTTTAGAACGACTAATCCATGTAATAAAGCACTTTCGACTCCCCAAAAAATCGCGTGACTAGCGACGACCTTTTCATCAATCTTTACACCACAAGCTTCATTATCAACTTCCACATTATTGATGCCTAAATTTTGAAATGCGTGTCCTACAATATCAGCATAATATGCACGCATGTCTGTTAAATTCTTAAATGATCCGTCGCGTGGAATTGCAAACATATACGCTAGTATATTTGGACCGTTGTGTACATGAGAACCGCCTGTCAATCTTCTGGTTAGCTCTACGTTGCTATCCAAATTTTTTAATGCATCTGTAGCTTGCCCGTAAGAAAGGACTATTGTATCTTTATCAAAGGTAAAAAATCTAATTGATGGTGTTTTTTCTTTCGCGGCAAGTTTTACAAAGTATTCTTCTAAAGCCATGTTAATATTACCAGGAAAAGAACTGTTGCCCCAATAGGTGTAATTGAACATAAATAATAATTATTATTATAGGATATATTTTTCTTTGGAAATCACTAAAAATCAACAACTGAATTAAATGACAATAATTTATTTTGGAGATAACCAATACGATGATCCAAATCTTGCTCTGGCTGTGGATGAAGTACTAGCAAGAAACAGTGGTGATAATACATATATTCAGTTTTATTCTATCCAACCACCCTCGTTGGTTTTAGCATACAGACAGCATCCTGATGATATAAATTTGGAGACTATTAGACAAAAAGGGATAAAAATCGCTAGACGGATAACCCCAGGTGGAGCCATATATTGTGATTCTAATAGTTTGCTTTATTCTATTGTGCAACCAAACAGAAATCCCCAAGAAGCATTTTTTGAAGCAACAGCCCGTGTAATATCAGCAATGACTGGATATGATGTATATAGATTTGGTTATCATAGCTTATTTACTAAAAATGACCACAAGGGTATCATAGCTGGAAGTACTAAAAGAAGATTTGATACAAACTACTTATGTCAAGGAATGTTAACTATTGGTCCGTGGAATAGCGAGATTCTTGAAGCTATAGTACCAAGAAACCAATGGGATATGATACAATATCTTCAATATATAGAAACAGATAGAGACTATTTAAGAGATGAGTTGTTAAAGGAATGGGTGCGTGAAAAATTTGTACATATTAGACCGGATGAGCGTAGATGTATAATATTAGAGGCGCAAAAACTTGCAGTTGAAAAATATTCTACATATGATTGGACATATAAGGCAAAGTACAATGAAAGAGAAGCTGATATAAGAAGGGGTTTCGGCTTTTGTTATTTTACATCACTAAGAGAACGTGGAGGAAAAATACAAATAGTTGTAAGAAATAGTGAATTAAATAGGTAATAATATGAATAAATCAAAAACACCAATCGCAATCATAACAGGTTATTTAGGTAGCGGTAAAACCACTTTACTCAGAAATATCTTAGACCAATCAGATAAGAAACTAGCAATATTAATGAATGAATTTGGCGAGATAGGAATAGATGGCAAAATAATCAAAGGAAAAAATGTTGATATGGTCGAGCTTTCAGGCGGATGTGTATGCTGCTCGTTGACAGGAGAATTTGAAGCCGCAATAAAAGAAGTCGTAAAAAAAATAAAACCTGAAATGATTGTTGTTGAAACAACAGGCGTAGCTGAACCGGACGCATTAATTTTTGACATAGAAGAAAATATACCTGAAGTGAAATTGGAAGTTGTCATAACTATCATCGATTGCGATTCTATAATAAGATTCCCCAATTTGGGACAAACGGGAAAAATTCAGATTGAAATGGCAGATTTGCTAATAATGAATAAAATTGATCTCGTTACAAAAAAACAAATTCAGGAAATAGAAGAAGGATTAAAGGAGTTGAATGAAAGAGCCGTTGTCCTCAAATCGATAAAATGTGAACTAGATACGAGTCTGCTATTTGGAATAGATATGAATAAGAAAAGGAATAAAAAGGTACATAAACACGAAACAGAAAACATTGAATTTTTCGTTTATAGCACAAGAAAATTTTTGAACAAAAATAAATTTGAAAAAATAATTCAGAACTTGCCAAAGAATATTTACAGGGCTAAAGGATTAGTCAAGTTTTCTGATGGCAATTATCTATTTAATTATGTCGCAGGAAGATATGATTTTGAAAAGTTTCAGACAAAAGAAACTCAAATAATCTTTATAGGAATTAAAGCTAAAACATCAGAAAGAAAAATAAAAGATATGTTAAAAGAGGTTATTAGATGAAACCTAATATTGGTGCGGGAGATAAAGGACGGACATCATTAATTGGAAAAAATGTCGATAAGACGGATTTAAGAATTTCTTGCATAGGAGATGCGGATGAGCTAAATGCTTTTTTGGGTTTAGTCAGATCAAGATTGAGTGATGATAAGAGAATGACTGATGTAAATGACGTTTTGGAAAAAATTCAACAAGATATTTTCTTAATAGGATCAAACCTAGCTAATATAGGAAATCATAAAAGTATTAAAAAAATCACAATAAGTCATGTAAAATTTTTAGAAGATAAACTACAATCATTCGAAAAAGAATTAGAACCTCTTGCTAAATTTATCTTACCTGGGGGCACAAAAACAGCATCGTTTCTTCACATATCTCGTGCGGTCTGCAGAAGGTTAGAAAGAAATCTGCATCTTCTTTTAAAAAAAGAAAAAATCGATGAAAGTATTTTATCTTACGTGAATAGGTTATCTGATCTGTTGTTTGAACTTGCGAGAGTAGTTAATAGTAGATCTAACATAAAAGAAACGGAATGGATAAGTGAATAATTACAAAACTTTATAATAAACTCTTCTATTATTTTTCCCCTTGTTTTCTATACCAACTAACTCAATCGTCCCTATTTCTGATGTATTTCCAACCTGTGTACCGCCATCCGCTTGCAAATCAACACCTTCTATTTCTACTAGTCTTAGTTCGGATACTTGAGGAGGCAGAGCTTTGGCCAACTTAACTACATCGGGTATTTCCATTGCTTGTTCTCTTTTCATAAAGTAGAATTTTACTGGCAAAGCCCTTGTTACTATTTCGTTTGCTTTTTGGAAATACTCTTTTATTTTGTCCCTATCAAAATTTTCTAAATCAAAATCAATTCTTGATTTATCAGAGCCCAGCTGATTTCCTGTTATTAAAGCACCTGTTTCTTTGTTTATGACAGCACTAAGAATATGCGCAGCTGTATGCATTCTCATTAGAATATATCTCCTTTCCCAATCTATAATTCCTTTAACTTCATCATCTACCAAAATACCTGATTCTACAACTTCGTGAACAATTTCTCCCTTTTGTTTAATCACTCTCAAAACAGTAAACTTTTGATTATCTGATTTTCTTATAATGATGCCAAGGTCAGTTGGTTGCCCGCCTGATTCTGGATAAAAGGTCGTCCTATCAAGAATTATTTTATTATTATCTTCAACTTTGATAACACTCGCATCAAACTCTTTCATGTAGTGATCTCTCAAATATAGCATTTCTGTCATACTCTACATATAGGAAAGATATTATTTTATTTCTATTGGTTGAAATAGCAAATATGACAAGATGGGTTGTTATAGGTAAAACGAATAACTATATTATTTTCAGTGAGGATGAGTTTGAAACTGAGTATAGATTGCATAATTGCAATCTCAGAGACACCGTATTAGTGTTAATAAGAAATGCTATAGAGAATGGTAAACCAATTAGATTATATACCAAACATGATTTAATAGAAGTGGCGCCACAACTTCGGGGAAAATTACCTACAAAAACATATGAAGTTTTTGAAACAGGAGGTCAATATATATAATAAATAAGAGTGTTTATATGACATATAAATTTTTAGAAAAAATATCTCTCGCAGATGTAGCTTTTGAAGCTAAAGGTAAAACATTAGAAGATATGCTGGAATCGGCTGCATTGGCAGTCACAAACACCATGATAAAAGACATAAAAAAAATTACATATAAAATCAATAAAAAAATAAATATTATCTCAGACGATGCAGAAAAGTTAACACATGACTTTTTACAAGAGATAGTATTCCTCAAAGACGCTAAAAAACTTTTATTTTCTGAGTTTAAAATAAAAATAAAATACGACAATAAATTAGAATTAAATGCCGTACTGAAAGGAGAAAAAGTGGATATGAAAAAACACGAACTACTAGTTGACGTAAAAGCGGTTACCTGGCATAAATTTTCTGTAAAAAAGGATGGAAAGGTATGGAAAGCTATCGTCGTCCTAGATGTTTAAAGAATATATCATTCCATTCTTATAATTTCGACAATAAAGATGATTAATATGTTAAATGTTGGAGATGAAGCACCCAATTTTGAAGCGCTAGACCAAAATGGAAAGATTATAAAACTTAGTGATTTCAAAGGCAAGAAGGTAGTGATGTATTTTTATCCCAAAGACGATACACCCGGTTGCACTATAGAAGCATGTGAATTTAGAGATTCTATGGAAAATTTCCAGGAAAAAAATGTAATAGTTTTAGGTATTAGTGTAGATGACATATTTTTTCACAAAGGTTTTATAGAAAAGCATAATCTAAATTTTATATTAATATCGGACGCTGCAAAAAAAATCTCGAAGGATTATG
This sequence comes from uncultured archaeon, assembly GCA_964373165.1. Taxonomy (GTDB): domain Archaea; phylum Aenigmatarchaeota; class Aenigmatarchaeia; order CG10238-14; family CG10238-14; genus JAGVVZ01. The sequence continues at coordinate 1,870 of CAYJTF010000011.1, read as the reverse complement.
AAGTCTTGAACATAACCGGAAAATCAATAAGATCTACTTTCATTATAGATGAAAACGGGGTGATAAAATACATATTTCCGAAAGTGAATCCGAATGGTCATGCCAAAGAAGTTCTGGAAGCTCTAAGAAGATCATTTAATTTATAACTCGACCATGTTTTTTGGTTTATTTTTAGCTAATGCAACAATATTTTCTACCCAAGTTTCCATCAATGCTTTCATTACCTCACTTGTATACCAACCAAAACCTTGTAACCCAACAGCGTTTTCTAAACCAGCTAAAGGAGTATTAATCAAATCTTCAGCTTCATAAATATAGGTAGCAGCCTTCTTTGATCTGATTGCCTCTGCCATGGCTCCTTCATCAACCATCTCTCTATCAGCAATGTTTATTATAATAGCACCTTTTTTTATTTTATGAATTTCCTTTTTACTGATTAACCCTTTATTTTCGGCAACATGGGTAACATGAATTGAAATGATATCTGACTCTCTTAAGACTTCATCAAAAGTTTTTATTTCTACACCATTTTGACTCTTGGGTGAACGGTTACAAGCAATTACTCTCATACCAAAACATTTAGCAATTTCAGCAACTCTGCTTCCTATATTGCCTAAACCTATTATTCCCAAAGTTTTGCCTTTCAACTCAAACCCCATTTCTAATTTATATTGACCTTTCTGTGTCCTCCTATCAGTTAAAATTATTTGTTTACTTGCACATAACAGAAGAGCTATTGTGTGTTCAGCAATTGTTTCTCTTTGTAATTTAGCAGGAAGATTGCATACAACAATTTTTCTTTTTCTACAATAATCAAGATCGACCCACCCATATGATGTTGTACCTAAGGCAATTCCTTTTAGCTTTGGTAAAGTTTCCATAATTATTACTAATTTGTCTCTTGCCTTTTCAAAGCCTCCAAGAATATCAGGGTTTACTGCAAGTATTTCAGCATCTTTAACAATCTCGATTAATTGATTCAATGGGTATTCTTTATATTCGTCAACAAAACTCACTTTTCCTATATCGGTTAGCGTGACTTGTTGTTCTTTGAGAAAATCTGACTTTGGATTAAAAACAGCGATCTTCATAATATTTAATTACTCACTAAATTTATATCCTAATTTTTCAAATATTCTTTTCATTTTTAAACTATCCTGTTCTAATAATGGACTTTCAGAAATAATTGTTATATCAATTTTTCTTTCCAGAACCTCTTTTATCAGTGATTCAAATGGTGGATGAGAATTAATTGGTGTGTGAACATCTACGAATCTTTTCTTCTTTTCATCGAATTTAACGCCTTCAAAATGAGAGTATATACAATCTAATTTCAAAATCTTCAATTTATCAAAAACTTCGCCATAATCTATTTTGCCATTGCTCCTTGCAAACAAATGGGCCCAATCTATGTAAGGAATCAGTTTTTTTTCTTGCTTGCACAATTCTATTACTTCATCTAAAGTTCCGAATTGGCTTTGCCTGGCCATAGTTTCAACGCCTAGTTTTACATTTTTAATTCCATTGGATCTCATTTTATCTAAAATATCCATAAAACCCTCTTTAGTTTTTTCTAATGCTTGTTTAGAATTTAAACCCGTATAATAAGCAGAATGAATAGCTATTGCTTTTGCGTCCATCAATTCTCCTCTATCAGCTGAATCTAATATCATTTTTTTACTAGCTTCTATAGTTTTCTTATCTTTTGAGCAGAGATTTATGAAATAGGGTGCATGAATTGTTAATTGAATGTTTAATCTTTTTGCTAAGTCCCCTACTTCTCTAGCCAATTCTGATCTCATTCTAACTCCACGAACAAATTCACATTCCATAGAATTCAATCCAAGCCTGGAAGTTTCTTTTATACCTT
>CAYJTF010000010.1:0-25058 GCA_964373165.1 uncultured archaeon | reverse complement strand
GTGCTATATATGCAAAAAAAGGTATTTAAAGCTATCTAGAGTTCTTTTTTTGACACTCTTGATTCCTGTCAGTAATCACGATAATTGCATTTGAGATTTTTGTCTCATTTCTTTAGAAATAAATCTAAAATTGCTGTTATTTTTGGAACGCATGTTTTATTTACTTCTAAGTAGTTATTTAAACAATTTTTGATAAAAATTAATCATGTTAAGAAGAAAAAACGATTTGCAGGTATTAGAAGAAAGGCTGTTTGAGAAAGAGCATATAGTACCAGACGGAGATGAAGTTTATGACAGACAAGCAGTTCAAGCTGACGCGAATGTTAGTTCTTCATTACCTTTAGTCGATCCTCAATTAATTTACGGAACACCAACTATTTCAGAACCATTTTTTGGTGCATCTCAGTTTACAATTGTTGAACCACCAAAATACTCAGAAGTCCTCTCTGTTAATTCTTTATTATCAGCTAGACCTATGTTGAGAGACAGCGACTCTAAATTAAGTTTAGATCATAGCTTAGCCAATTCAGTTGTAGCTTTATATTTTGTTGCTCCTCCAGAAGTATTAGCTCAATTATATCGGGGAGAATTGAACGTTACTAAAGATCAGATGGTAAATGATTTGCCTCCAGAATTAGACAGATATCAAGTTGATGCACTTGAACAAACCGCAACTTGGTTAAATGTACCGACAGTCTATCCAGAGTATACACGCATCTCGGAATTGCCGTATGGTGTTTTGGGAGTTACTTATTTCTTGCCAACTGGGGAAACAAGAGTTGAGTACAGTCCAAAAGTTCTTAGATTAGATGTTCAATATCAGCATGGTATCATAGATCACGAGTCATTCCATGTTGAATCTCATGCTTTGTATGGACCAACATTAATTGAAATTTTGCAGATTGTTGCTTATTATGACAAGCATGGAACAGGAAATAAAAAACAAATAGAAGTCGGAAGAGCTTTGATTGAGGGTTTAACTCAGGTATCAGTTAAAAAAAGAACTGGATATATGCCACCGGCTTATGCGAGGGAGGTGCAGTTAGTTGACGATTTAGATAGTGCGCTAAGAGATTTAGGACGTGAATATAAAGCACACTCTGTTTTATCATTATTTTATTTAGCGCACACCGAAGGACTCCAGGAAATGTTCAATATACTCCAGGAACCACAAATATTGCCAATAATAACTAACTATTGTCACGATATCTATGATAGAGTTTATGTAGCAGCGTATCCAGACTTTAGTCAGCCGCCATATGTCAGTGTTTTTCTCAATTAATTGATTTATTATTTGAATGTTTTTTCTACGTTTTTTCTAACAATTTTATTTACTAATTCTCCAGAAATTTTACCTCTCGTATCTTTCATTATCAAGCCCATTAAAAATTTTATTGCGCCTTCCTTGTCAGTTAGTTTATTTTTATTCTCCTCTATTTTTGTCTTTACAATATTTTCTAGCTCGTTCTCGCTTATAGGTGAAAGATTTGATTCTTTTACAATTTCTATAACGGGCTTGAATGGGAATAGTGACAATTTTTCAAGCACAAGACTTATGCCTTCTTTAGTGAGTCTGTTTTCTTTAACTAAATTGAAAATTTTCACAAAGTGATTGTCGTTTAAGTTCTCAACAGGGACGTTTCTTCTTTTCAGATCTTTCGTAATGTTTACTAATGCATTTGCAACTATAGAAGCATCTATTTTTATTTCTGATATAATTTTTTCAAACAAATTCACATATTCCGATTTAATTATTTGTTCTGCCAAATCTTTTGATAGATTCATTTTCCCATATCTATCCAATTTCTTTTCTAAACTTTCCGGGAGATGTTTTGCGATTTCATTAAGCAATTTTTTATCAATCTTTATTGGATATATATCAGATTCTGGGTACATCCTGCTAGCTGTTCCTAATGGTCTCAAAAAATTGGTGGTACAGTCAATGTTCGCGACTCTTACTTCCTCATTTATTTTAGTACCATTTTTTATTAGAAGTATCTGCCTTTCTACCTCTTTTTTAATTACATCTGGTATCTGTCCTAGACGCTGTACATGTTTTATTTCAGTTCTCGCACCATCTTTTATAGAAATATTGACATCTTGTCTTACAACACCTAGACCACTTTTTATTTTTCCTGTAGATTTCAATATTTTTCCGATAGTTTCAGCTACTTCCAACGCCTGTTCAGGTGAGAAAATATCTGGTCCAGTTCCTATTTCAACTTCAGGTATACCTAATCTATCTAATCTGAAAACGCTCATTGAGGATTTGTTATCGATTATTCTTGCAGAATCTTCTTCTAAAGAAATATTATTTATTCTTACTTTGCCTTCAGATGTTAATACCCATCCGTTTGTGGCAATAAGCATTGTTCTTTGAAAACCTGAAACGTTTGATCCGTCAATAATAGTCTTCCTCATTACATGTACTTCATCTACAGGTTTTGCATTTAACAGGAGGGCTATCGTTAAAGCTATTTTTACAGCCTCTTCGTTTGGGTTGTGCGGTGGTTCACAGTCCATTTCTACTAAACACGTGCTATCATGATAGCCCTGGTATACGAGTTTTTTTTCTTTTCCACCTTCAAATTTAGCTGTTACATCCACGTCACCTAGTTCGCCAGCTACGGGTCTCATGAATCTTTGCAGAATAAAGTGTGGTTCTTCATTTTTTAACTCGGTTGGGCAATCACAAAATAATTTTTCTTCAGTATTTAGCTCCCAATGAACCTCTAAGCCGATTGTCAATCCCAATTTATCCCATATCATAGTTATTTTTTAGATTTTTGGAATTTAAATTAAAATTATTCGTATATGAGTCATACTCAAAAAAATAATCTTGTTATATAGAAAATAATCTTCTATTTTGTATAAGTTTTATAAATTACCAATTTGAAAGTATTAGTAGTGAGAATTTTGAATAAAGGTATTTCACCGTTAATCGCCGGAGTTCTATTGATTGCATTTACATTAGCAGTTGCAGCAATCATCGGTGGATGGCTGACATCTACTGTAAGAGAAGAGACGACGCAAGTGGGAACAGGCTTCGCATTGCAAGTTAATTGCACTAAAGCCGCACTGGACATTATTGATGCTGTCTGTGTTACCAATAATATTACAATCGGAGTTTCTAATACGGGTCCTATTAGTGTAAAGTCTCCTTCAATATATGCGAGGGCAACAGATGAAACTCCTTGTATAGTGACTTACACCGATACAATAGCTCCAGGTTCAAGTGTTGTATTCAGAAACAACTGTGGATTTACTGGAAAAACTTTGCAATTTGTCAGGGTAAGTGCGAATTGCCAAGATCAAGTTGCTATAATAATGGAAAAAAATAATATAGGTGACGCATGCTGATGAATAAAGGTATTTCACCGTTAATCGCCGGAGTTCTATTGATTGCATTTACATTAGCAGTTGCAGCAATCATCGGTGGATGGCTGACATCTACTGTAAGAGAAGAGACGACGCAAGTGGGAACAGGCTTCGCATTGCAAGTTAATTGCACTAAAGCCGCACTGGACATAGTGGATGTAGTCTGCATTAATCCTGTAGAGGCCGATACCGGATCAGTTAATGTTACTATCACACTTGCAAATACAGGTCCTATTAGCTTGGTTTCGCCGTCATTTCTTTTCAGGAACAATAATCAAGACATTTGTACTTCTAGTTTTACAGATACAATTGCCCCTGGATCCACTGCATTATTTAGAGTTAATTGCAGCAATCCCATATATGGATTTACTGATACAGAATTCTTAACTTATACAAGAGCATCTATGAACTGCCAGAATCAGATCACAATATTTGCAGAAGAAACATTATCTAATCTTTGTGACGATTAAATTTCGAGAACTATCAGTTTATTTCTTGTAAAAGAAATTTTAGAAAGGTTTATAATCCCAATTTAGTTCTTTTCCAGCTTCTTCTTGTGACGCTTACTCTTCTGTTTCTTGCCCTTTTAGGTCCAAACTTTTTGATATCGACCCATCGTGGAGCAAGCCTGACTTTAGCAGCCTTTATTTGTCTGAGTTTTCTACTCAACATTTTTCTACCCATGTAATCACAACAATTTTCTTAATTCTTTAGCTTTTTTAGTAGATAATTTTATCATTTCTTCCACGTCACTTTCTTTCAAACCAGCTTTATTACTTTTCTGCATAGCGCATATTTTACCATCTTCAATAGTAGCAACGCTTAGCCTTGAATCGAATATGTCTTCCTCATCTTTTGTAGAGTCTACAAGAAAGTTATTCATAACCTTTCCGATCGTTACTGTTACTGGTTTTTTTACAACAGGCAGTTTCCCCGTGAATTCGGTTCTTATTACGGTTTTATCTTCCAATTTAGGAATTCTGGCGTTTAATAATGCAGAAACTGCTGCCAGCGAAGAAGCATCAATTAAATTACCGTCATGATTTATGATATGGACATCCACATAAACATCCCAAGCCTTTTCTTTTTCAGTAATACATAATTTTTCTAGTTCGATGCAGTCCGATTCTCTTATTCCTCTATCAACTACTCTAGCTAATTCGGTCGCATCTTCACTTGGTGGACCTGGTTCAAAATCTTTGTGTGCTATAGGAGAAAATTCCGCTCCAGTTTTCAGGGTTCCCATATTAGGCATATCAGGAAACGGAACGCCTATTTCTAATTTAATTCCTACAATAACATCAGTTTTCCCCATGACCACTCTAGAAGATCCTTCTGCTCTTTCTATTGCATTAGGCTGGACTTTAATTTCTCTGAATTCGTCTAATTTTCTGCCGTCAATTCTTTCTCCCTTTTCTAATAATTTGAAAATATAATTTGTTCTCATATGATCACTCGTCATACCTTTTTTTCAAAGTTTCTATCTGTTTTTTATAAACTATTTCTCCATTTTTCATAACGTTTTTTATTATATCTTTCAATTCTTCACTAGTTAGTTGGCCATCCATTTGTAATAATGTGATCTCTTTCTTATTTGGCATAAATGCAACAGGCACGTCAGCTTCAGAATTATTATCCTCCTTCCCGTCTAAGTCTAAAATAATCGTATCACTTATCTTTCCTCCAGATAGACCGACTACCAGATCTCTCATTGGTATTCCTGCATCAGCTAAAGCCAGTGAAGCTGCGTTAACGCTTGTAACTCTTGTTGATCCATCTGCTTGTATTATTTCTACGTAAATATCAATGCCAGTTTTGGGATAATTTTCAAGAAATACCACGGGCTCAAACGCTAATTTTATAACCTTTGAGATTTCAGTACCTCTTCTTGAGGAGCCAGGTCTTACCCTTTCATCAACAGAAAATGGCGCCATATTATATCTGCACTGTATTATTCCTCTGTCCGATTCTTGTAAATGTTTAGGATAAAGTAATTTTGGACCATATACGGCTGCAATGGCAATTGTTTTTCCAAATCTAACATATGAAGAGCCGTTTGCATTTGGGATGACGCCTACCTTCATTTCGGTATCTCTGATTTCGAGAGGTTTTCTCCCATCCAATCTTTTTCCATTCTCAATTAAGACGATATCTGATTTTTTACCCATAATATCAACTTAGTAATTTCTCAATTTCATTAGTTAAACCATAAATATGAGACTTTTCTTCGATTAGTTTGATTGCTTTTATTGCTTTGTTAACATCTTCCCCAGAGACCCACACGATTCCGTTTTGTCCGACTCTGATTATTGTTTTTGTTTTATCTTTAATCATATTAATCATGCTACCGTCTTTGCCGATCAAACGGGGAACTTTGCTAGGCGTGATTTCGACTATCACACCTTCTTTTAGTTTTCTGGACATTTGGGATCTCATGGTTAAGTGGACGTCTCCTCTCCTGGTGTCCATGACTTCTGAATAAATAATATCATCAGGCTCAAAATATCTGTTTAAGTTGACCTTTTTTATATCGATGAATTCGTCTACTGCTTCAGAAAGTGGCAAAAATGCTTGCCATGGGCACTTTATATCAACGATCCATCCTGCCTTCTCTACATCTGTCACAACTCCAATAACTTTGTCGCCAACTTTCGGCAAATAAGGCCCGGACAAGGGTATTACAGAAATAAAACTACCAAATTCTTGTGGTATACCAAGAAATTTAGAATATATCTTATTATTTTCTTCGTATGTTCCGTGTCCCGATTTTAAGTCCTTCCCAGTTTTTATTTCTTCGCCAGGCACTACTATTTGACGTATCTTTTCATCTTCCATTTTAGACATCTTCTTTTTTCAATATTTCCGATCTGAATTCGCCGTGCGTTGCATCACCAACGCTTTTCATTATATCCATTTGTATACCAGCCGGTACATTTAATACTGCTTGGAGGGATCCATCGTTCAGCCATTTCTCTTCAAATGTTCCAACCACCCTGTTTAGAAGGGAGTATACCTTTCCTGCATGTTGTGGTGAAACGGTAATCTGGAATGTTATTCTCTGAAGTTTTATAGGAAGCAATGTTTTTATAGTTTTAATAACTCCATCTATTTGGGCTTCCGCATCTAAAAACGGATCGATTCTAGTGCCTGTTTGTTCCATGGCATTTAGTATTCTATTAGTTGGGTGTGGCGTATTGGTTTGAGGATTGATGGCACGTTTAGCTATCATATCAGCAACCTTATTCTTTTTCTCCTCAGTCATTTTCCTTCTTTGTTCTGTCGTGAATTGCAGTTCGCCTTCCAATATGATTTTTTTGGACACTTCCATTACATTAATTGTGCCAAAATTTTTTTGTAATTCGTCATTAGAAATAACGTCCCCTTTTCGCGCATCTCTATAAACTCCCGAGGTTGCCAGGATCTCATCAATTGGAAAATTGATGCCCTTTTTGAAATCAAGCGCCTTATTAGAATCTACTAAAATTTCAAAATTTATTCCACCCTTCTTCAGCCTAGCAATAACAGCATCTTCGACACTAACCATAACAAATTCACGATAATTTCTTAATTTCTTCTTCTGTTAAAACTTGGAATTTCCTATTGTTTTCTCTTATGATAGCTATTTCTAAAGATTTTGGTAAATCTTTCACCTTTTCAGATTTTCTTATGACATCGACTATTAGTTTCAATGCTGATTTTTCATCCATGTCGCCTTTGTATTTTTCTTTAAAGAGTTTGTTAGCAAAGGCGGATCCTCTTCCAATTGCATACGCTCTCCATTCAAAAAGCATGCCTGAAGGATCCGATTCTATTAGATGTGAGCCGGTAGAATCTACACCGCCTATCAAGAACGAAACACCAAAGGGTCTTAATCCAGCATAAAGGGTTGAAAACTGCATCCTATCTCCTAACGTTTTTGATAGTGACCACACATCTATAGGTTCTTCATATGTTATTTTATGTATTTGAGATTTGACCCTTAACTGACTTACTAAAACTCTTGCGTCTGCTAATAATCCAGCAGCTACGGTTCCTAAATGATCATCGAGTTTAAACAACTTTTCTATCGTTTCAGGTACAACAAGATCCATTACCTGTTTGACCGTAGCTAAAATTACTCCACCTTTGAAGACCAGTCCTAAAGATGTAGTACCTTTTTTTACAGCTTCTTTTGCATATTCAACTTGGAATAGTCGACCATCAGGACTGAAGACAGCTATTGTACGGTCATATCCCATTGTTTCAGGTAATACTGACGGCATTATATATCACCACTCTTTATCAAAACAACCACCTCTGTTATCATAAATATTATGGATTTGGTTTCAATAAAACTTTATTCTTTTGTATCTATTTTTATTACCAAAGCATTTATATAAAGTTTGTGTGATCTGTCATGTATAATTTTGAAATTGTCCTTTCTTCAAACTTTTTATAGTTCCGGATATTTTTAATATTTTGAAAGTTATCCTGTTATCTCCCAGTCTATCAACCAATCCCAGAGTTGCAACTATGTCCTTTATTGACTTATGATTACACGATATTATCCCTTTTTGATCATCGTTATTCCAATTATCCTTCATTAGCCACATAGAAGTTTTAGAGACACCATATTCCCCTAAAAAATCTAGCATAGTATTCCATATACCAGATTCAAGATCAGAATATTCTATCGGCTCTTCAGAAATTATTTGGAAAGATACGTATCTTTTTCTATCTCTCAGAGATGGAGGTAGTGTTTTCATTTTATTCATTTTAGTAAACCCGTTTCAATTAACTTTGAAACAACACGTTTCTCTAATATCGAACCATATTTTAAATTTTTGTTTTTATAGTTCTTTCCTATCCATATAGTATCTTCTACTTCTGACTGCGGTTTTATTTTCCCAATAACATCTGCAAAATAAATGTGCATAGTTATTTTTCCTCTTTCGAACATTGCATCTTCAACAAAAGTTCCAAAGAAATTTGTAACTTTTGATTCAACGCCAAGTTCTTCTTTCAGTTCTCCCTCAATAGTTTGTTCATGTGTTTCATTTTTTTCAGGACCACCACCAGGCATTATATAAATATCAGTGTCCTTTTTCCTAACGCCAAGAATCTTATTATTTTTTAGAATTATTGCGCCGATTTTAATTTTCAATATCAGTCACTTTACTTTAGCCATCTATTGAACCAATTCACTGTTAATTCAATAGCCCTCTTTTGTTCCCACGGTTTATGAAATCCATGCTCAGCGTTTTCAATAGTTTCAAATTTGTTCAAAGCCTTTAGTAATGATGAGTATCTTAAAGCATTTTGATAAGAAATATGAGAATCTTTATTTCCATGCGCGATTAAAGTAGGACAATCTATTTTTTCAAAATATTGCCACGGCTGAACTTTTTTCATTTCTTCAAAAAGTTTTTTTCCTACTCTGAACCTTTTTTCTCCCAACTCAAAATAACCTTGAGTTTGCAGGAGTTTGAAATTTTCCAGAGTGAAATTTTTCACAGCCCATGGTAACCGCGGATTAAAAATTTCATTGTAATCTATCAAAGGATTCCATAATGTCAGACAATTAACAGCATTTGGGTTTTTGCCTACAAAAACTGAAGATACCCCCCCACCAAAACTAGCTCCGAGTAGTCCAATTTTACTTATACTTGAATCTCTCATGAAATTAACAGATGCTGCCAAATCTTCTAATTCTGTTGTTATAGTGAAGTCTTTGGATTTTAGATCACTTTCTCCATGACCTCTGAAATCAAATCTTAATACAGTATAACCATTTTTGGATAATTCTCTAGCTAGATTTATGAAAACCCCATCTTCATCTTTATTTACAGTGATGCCGTGAGCTAAAATAATTCCAGAACCTGTTTTTTTATCAGGTACATGCAATATACCGACAATTTTTTGTTCTTTGACTCTGTAAGATATTTTTAATTCCGACATTTTATCTACCATCTTAATTACAAACGAATAAAGCTTCTAAATCAATTTTTTTGTTTCTTGAACCGTTTAAATAATAGATAGTCCCTTTATAATTTTCTTCTTTAATTCTTACAATTTTTTCTAGACACGAATCCCGTTTAAATAAATTTCTAATATCTAGTTTAGTTTTATATCCCAAGAACGGCATTAATATCTTGAATATTTTATTTAAAGAGTCTCTGTAAGGAACAAATTTGGAATTTTTGTAACAGTTAAGTTTCATTTTACAATATTCATTAATATGCTCTGTACTCGCATCCTTCAATATACTCTCGCATAATTCAGAAACTGTGGAAGAAGGTAATCGATCAATTCTAGCAGGGACTACTTTTTTTCTATTTGGTATTTCTATACTTTTAATTTTTTCAGATATACCACTAATAACATTTTTTAAGATTTTTATATCATTTCTACCTTGTATTAAAATTCTTTGAATACTATCTTTTGAATTAGCTAATTTAGAATATATGCCAAGTCTCCTAAGTGCTAACATAAAATTCAAGTTAGTTTCTATTTCATTACTTATCATAAATTTTGCTTCGATAACTTTGTAGTTATTACTACCTCTAATACTAATACAACCATCAGAATCGAAAATACCAGCAATAAATCCTCTTAAAACATTTTTAGGAAGAAAAATTATGTTTTCCAAAGATTTACCTGTTAATTCATCATATAATTTGATCAATCTCTTGTTTCGTCTGAATAATGTTATATATGGCGAATCAATAATTCGTCCTTCAATTTTTCTTATGTGATTTTTTCTATTTTCATGCAATTTATTTCCCACAATTTCATACCAGCAATTCATAAATTTACTTAAATATTTCTCGTGTTTTAACGATTGTGTTACATATATCCTATTTTCTTTTCTGTCTATATACCCATCCCCAAATATAAATCCAAATAAATAACCTAGATCTAAATTTAATTCAAGTCTATTGAATTTAGTTTTTTCTTTGAGGCTATTTCTTAATTTATTCAAGTCTGGTTTTTTGACATCTAAATTAAGTGGGGATAAGATAAAATCCCCCAAGATAAAATTTCTAGCTTGTTTTACTTTTAACGTATTGCCATCAATTATTTTCTGAAATGGAATTAACCTTATATTTAAGCCAGAACACAATGTAAATTTTAAAATCTTACCTGAGTAATGTTTTCTTTTTAGTCCATGTACATTGAGGCCAATCAAATTATTAATTTTTTCTAAGTTATTTTTTTCTTGAGGCAATATGTATAAATTCAGTTTAATCACCTTTTTCTTTGACAAATTTGGCTACTATGTATTCTATAGCATGACTTCTGCTAGCAAATTTTCTATTTCTTGTTTGTTGATCAATCCAGTTTAAAATTTCTTCGCTTAATGTTATAGTTACTAATTTCTTTTTTCTCATATAATATTGTTGTATTTTCTAGTATTTAAATGTAATTATTTCTATTTAATAATTCTGACACCAGGAATTATCCAATTTGGATTTCTTCTTTCTTTTATCATTTTCATAATGTTTCTTGGCACGTCACTTAATGATCTCTTAGCTTCATTTAATTCTAATCCTAACAGAGTTCCTAGTGACATTAAGACTTTTGGATCTTTGATCTGCCAATGCGATATCGCCCCAGAACATAATATCAACGGTGCCTTATATTTTTTACAAAGCATGATATTGTTTGTAATATTACGAAGAATAAAAGATCTTGTTGTTTTTGAAGAAAGTAAAATTTCTCTGAAATTGATTTCTATGGCAACGTTGTTCTTTGCAGCTAATTTTATCATTATATGATTCAAACCAGAGTCCTTTCTTTCGAACTCCGGATGAGTTAAGACATCTACTTCAGGCGTTTCAACAGATTTCCTATTAAAATTTATATCATAACCCCTTGCTAGCAGAATATCAAACTCCCTTCTTATTTTTGCCAATTTGCTTAATTCATGAATATTCCTAGCTTCAATTCCGAGAAATATTTCTAATTTTGTTCGTTTGGAAACGTCTTCTATTTCTTTCCTTATTTTTTCTAAATTTTCTTTTCCTTTATAATAAACCACAAAACATATTCCTTTGTAGCCAAGGATCTTTGCTCTATTTGCTATTTCTTCTGGCGTGCTTTCGCCCTCAGAGAAGGCGCTATGAACATGGAGATCATAATAGGACATAATAAGATCTTATTTTCTAAGTTTTATTTATTTTCTACTTTTTTTTCCTGATGGTGTTAATCCTCTGAATACTCTTCTTGTATGTTTAGGACTGGAAATCCAATTTAATTTTTTATCGCTTTTTATTTCAGGGTTACTAGCGTCTACCATAATAACTTCAAACCACTTGTATCTTCCATCTTCTCCAACCCAATATGAGTTTAATACTTCTAGATTTGGATACTTTCTAGCAACTCTTTTTTCTACTACAGATTGTAGAGATTGTTCTGTTGTATATCTTAAAAGTCCGGTTTTAGATGGTTTTCGTCCTTTTCTTCCGTATTTGGGCCTGTCTCTGCCACCTCTTAAGAGTCGAGTTCTAACAATGACAAAGCCTTTTTTTGCTTTATATCCGAGAGATTTGGCTCTATCAAGTCTTGTAGGACCATTTAATCTTATAAACCTAGGCTCCGCCCTCCAAGTTATTAACCTTTCTCTTGTGCGTTCTTTCATAACGTTTTTAGATTTTTTCCAGTTCATCCTCAAATGCTGATATAAACCTTTGACCATACAAACACCAATACCTACAATACTTAAAAAGGGTAGATTTAAATATATTGCTTCGATGATCTGGCGGCTACCGAATTTTAAGTAATATTTATTTCAAAACATTTCGATAAATTAATTTATGCCAGGTCAGACCTTTTATGAAAAAGTTTGGGAACTTCTGAAACAAATCCCCAAAGGCCGGGTTACAACTTATGGAGAAATTGCCAGAAAATTGAACACGAGAGCATATCGCGCTGTTGGAAATGCTTGTAATAAAAATCCATACTCGCCTGTGGCAGCTTGCCATAGAGTTGTTAATAGTGATGGAAGACTAGGTGGTTTTGCATCAGGCAACAACGAAAAAATAAAAATACTGAAAAGAGAAGGCATAAAGGTAAAAAATAGCAGAATAACAGATTTTAAAAAAGTCTTGTACAAATTTGATACTAAATAGAAACCGAATTCTAAAATTTAAATACATTAAAAACGATAATTTAAAACAATAAAAAAATAGTAGGTGATACAAAACACATGAACCCATTAGTTAAAGTTTTTATCGGTTTGGTGTTATTGGTACTTCCTTTAGCATTGTACGTAAATGAATTTATGAAACAAGGAATGAACGCATTTAATGGCACAGGATTACTAGGATCCCTTTGGTTGGTAATCAGAGGAACAGTACCACCATTCGTTGCTCTGATCGGACTTTTCATAGTTTGGTTGGAATTGGATGAATGGAGAATCGAGAAAGAACTAAAAGCAGAAGAAGAAAAGGCAAAAAAGAAAGAGAAGAAAAAGGAATAGATTATTAATTTGTTTTTCATAACATTTGATTATGGGAGTACAAATTTCGAACATACTTCCAAAGAAAGAAATAGCGTTAGAGGATTTAGCCAATAAAAGAATTGCCGTGGACTCTTTTAATACTATTTTTCAATTTCTTTCTGTTATTAGAGATAAAGATACAGGTCAGCCGCTGAGAGATAGCAAAGGTAGAGTTACGTCTCATCTTTCTGGTTTATTTTATAGAACTTTGAAATGGGCGGAGGCTGGCATAAAACCTATTTTTGTATTTGATGGGGAATATCCAAAATTCAAACGAAACACAGTGAAAGAAAGAGAAGAAAAAAGAGAAGAATCTTTAAGGAAATGGACAGAAGCTGTGGAAGAAGGAAGGAAAGAGGATATAATGACCTATGCTCAAGCATCTTCAAGGCTAACTAGTGAAATAATAGATGAAAGCAAAAAATTGTTGGACTGCTTAGGTATTCCATGGATTCAAGCACCGAGTGAAGGAGAAGCTCAAGCATCTTTTTTAGTTAAAAATGGTGAAGCATATGCTGTTGGCAGTCAAGACACTGATTCATTATTATTTGGATCAGAAAGATTGATTAGAAACCTATCTATAACAGGTAAAAGAAAGTTACCAAGACAAGAAAAATGGATAGAAGTGAAGCCCTTGTTATTTGATTTACAACTGATATTATCAGAACTAAATATAACAAAAGAGCAGCTAATTATTCTTGGAATGTTGGTGGGTACAGATTATAGTCCTGAAGGTGTTAAAGGCATAGGACCTAAAAACGCATTAAAATTAGTGACTGAGCATAAAGATCTGGATAAAATTTTGAATCATGTTGAATGGACCTCGAAAACTAACCCACATGAAATTTATGATTTTTTTATTAGTCCTCCAATTTCCAAAGATTATAAAATTGAATGGAAAGATCCAAGCAAAGAATCTGTAGTTAAATTAATGTCCGATGAGCACGATTTTTCAGAAGAAAGAATATCGAAATCTTTGGATAAACTTATGGAAATCAAAAAAGCTGGGACCCAGACAGGTCTTTCTAATTGGTTTAAAAAATAACTAAAATAGCCTTTTTGAAGTTTGATACGTTGTCTCTAATCCCAAATAAATGCCACAAGCTCCGCCCATAGCACTAGGAATTCCCAAATGTCCTATGTTTGCTGAGAAAAATATTAACGGAAATACTATGAAAACACCTATCCTGTATTTCTGAAAAATTTCAATCATTCGATGATATTGTTCGTTAAAATCCATAATCGGGTTTAATCTTCTAATCAATATACCTATCGTTCCACCTATCAAGGTTGGTAAATAGTATTGAATGAAGTTATATGTAAAATCATAAAATGGATCGTTCATAAATAAATTTATACTATATCTATTTCAGTTTTTTTTTGGTAAATCTGTCCAAAAATCCCAAAACATTTTTCTGTCTGTATTTTTCTGTTATTTGCACCACGGTATCCCATGTTGTTCTTACATGTCGAGGCATTTTTCCATTGTTTTCTTTGGCCATTTTTTCTAGAAAGGCAATAGTTTTTGCGTCATGACTGTAACCAACACCAAAATCGTAGTTGAATTCTTTTTTTAATTCTTCTATTTTCTTATCTCTATCCACTTTAGCCACGATAGATGCTGCGGAGACAACAGGATAATTTTTATCTGCATAATTCTCGCAAACTAGTTTAATATTTTTATTTTCTAATTTTGAATACAAAAAATCTCTAAACTTGTTGCTATTGTGACTAGGAGTATCCACTATTACCATGTCGGCATTAGACATATTAATTATTTCTGCCATTTTAATTGCTTCTAATTGATTAAGATTAGTGCCTTTCTTTCTGGAGTCATCTATATTACAAGCAGGAATTCTAAGAACTATAGTATGTTCTGCTATATTTTCTATTTTTTCGATTAGTTCCTCCCTTTTTTTCGGGGTCAGTTCTTTTGAATCTTTAACACCAATTTTTTTCAATTCGTTTTGTTTCTTTTCATCCACAACTAATCCACATATAACAAGAGGACCCATAACAGCTCCCCTTCCAACCTCATCAATACCCAAAATTTTCAATTGATCACCACGATACCAGTATTTTGTATAACATCAATCATATTTTATTATATGAATTGTAAACGATATTGTTATGATAGATTTAGACGATATAAATAATAAAATCAAGGAAGGAAATGATATAGAAAACGCTTTAACAGGCATAAATTGGAAAGAGTTTGAACAATTAATCTCGGAAATTTTAAAACAACATGATTTTGATATTTTTTCGAATTTCAGATTTTCTACAAAAAACAGATATGAAATAGATATACTAGCAATAAAAAATAGTAAAATATTCGCTATAGATTGTAAACAATGGGAGAGAGGTAGATATAAAATTTCGGGATTGAAGTTGGCAATTAGGAAACAGTTAGAAAGATGCAATGAACTTAGAGAAGTTTTGGTTGGAAAGTACGAGAAAATAATTCCTTTGGTAGTGACTTTCTTTGAAGAGGGTATTATAGAATATGAAGATGTGTTTGTTGTACCACTGTGGAAGTTTAATGAATTTTTGTTAGATCACGCGGAAACTTATTAACCCCATATTTTCTATCATGTGTTAATATTGACTAGTCATCAGTGACTACATTTAAAAGGCTCCTTATAAATATTTAAAAAGATTTATATTCTGGATAGGAGGTGCGTTGATGTCCAAATATAGCATCAAAATAGAAAATATAGTAGCTTCCGCTTCACTTGGGATTAAAATACCGTTAGAAAAGATGATAAAATTCTTGGACGGAACAGAATACGAACCAGAACAATTCCCCGGATTGGTTTATAGATTAAAAGACCCGAAAGCGGCAACTTTAATTTTCTCGTCAGGAAAAATTGTCTGTACAGGAGCAAGAAGTATAGAAGATGTTAAAAAAGTTATAAAAATAGTTGTTAAAACAATTAGAGAAGCAAAAATAGGGAATCCAAAAAATTATGGTATACAAATAGAAAATATTGTCGCATCAGCGAAATTGAGATCCACTTTGAATCTGGATAAGATAGCTTTTGAAGTAGAAGAATCTGAATACGAACCAGAACAATTCCCCGGATTGGTTCTGCGAATGAAAAATCCGAAAGTTGCGTTTCTATTGTTTTCTTCAGGAAAAATAGTCTGTACAGGAGCAAGAAAAGTGAAAGATGTTGAATTTGCAATAGATGCAATCTCAAAAAGACTTTCAGATATCGGTGCATTGGCAGAAGTTTAATAACCTTCTTTTTTTATTTTCGTCTATTTCTATTAAACTTAAAACAAAAAAGCAATAAAAGTATTAATCCCGATTGATAATACGATGAAACAAGAGGACATCAGGGAACAATTTTTACAATTTCTGGATGAGAATTATAAGAAAGATTTAGCGATAGCTGTTTCAAAAGGTAAAAAATCATTGGAAATAGATTTTGGTCTTTTAGATAAATTTAATCCAGAACTTACTGATACAGTATTGGAAAAACCTGAAGAGGTAATCCAATTTTTTGAAGAATGTAGTGAAGAAATAGATCTACCTAAAAAACAGAAACTCCATGTAAGATTTAAAAATATGCCGGAAAGCAGCAAAATTAGAATAAGAAATATAAGATCAGAACATATAGGCAAGCTTCTTTGTGTTGACGGAATTGTTAAAAGAGCTTCTGAAATAAGACCAGAAGTTTTCGAGATAATTTTTGAATGTTATGAATGTGGGGAAAAAATATCAATGATTCAAACCGAGAAAGAGAAAACAATTCAGTATCCCAATAGTTGCGAAAAATGCAAATCAAGAAAGGGATTCAAAATTCTAAATCAGAAACTTTACGATGCAAGATGGATAGCCATTGAAGAACCATTTGAAATAACTACAGGTGAAAGGCCATCTGAAATCATGATTTATTTGAAGGAAGATTTAACAACGCCAAAAATGCAGAACAGAACAGATCCAGGTAATAGAATAAGAATTATAGGAATTTTAAAAGAAGTTCCTAGGAGAAACGCAAAGGGAGGTAAAACTAGACAACTGGAAATTTTGCTGGACGCAAACAATATAGAAATGGTCGAAACAGAATGGGAAGAAATAATAGTTTCTCCAGAAGAAGAAAAATCTATTATGGAATTAACAAAAGACTCAAAGGTTTATGATAAACTTGTTGCGTCTCTCGCTCCGACTATGTACGGAATGGAAACTGTAAAACTTGCCATAATATTACAATTATTTGGCGGAGTTCAGCATTTTTTGAAGGACAACACAAGAATAAGAGGAGACATACATATCTTGTTGATAGGTGATCCAGCAGTTGGAAAAAGTCAGATATTGAAATTAGCATCAAACATGATACCTAGAGGAAGATACGTTTCTGGTAAGGGTGTGACAGGCGCTGGCCTTACAGCAAGTGTCATCAAAGACGAACAATTTTTAGGTGGATGGGTTTTAGAAGCGGGTGCGTTGGTTCTGTCCAATAATTCTATAATTTCCATTGATGAATTCGAAAAAATGGAAAAAACAGATCAGGTCGCAATGCACGAGGCGATGAGTTTACAACAAGTCAGTATAGCTAAAGCATCTATTGTAGCAACATTGCCTGCAAGAACATCTGTATTAGCTGGTGCTAATCCAAAATACAGTAGATTTGATCCTTATTTGCCAATAAGAGAGCAAGTGGATCTTTCTGAAACGTTGCTAAGCAGGTTCGATGTCAAGTTCGCTTTAAAAGATGTTGCTAATGCTGAAATAGATGCAAGAATGGTCGATCACGTTCTCGAATCGCGTCATTTTAAACAAGAATCAGCTAAACCATTTTTATCACCTGAATTTTTAAGAAAATATATTGCATTTGCCCGTAATACTTGTAGACCATTATTAACAGAAGAGGCAGGTAAATTGCTGAAAAATTTCTATGTCGATTTAAGATCTAAATCATCTGGTGAAGAATCCCCGATTCCTATAACCTTAAGGCAGTATGAAGCTTTGATAAGATTGTCTGAAGCAAGTGCAAAAGTTCAGTTAAGAGAAAAGGTGACAGTGGAGGATGCACAACGTGCTATAGACATAATTAAATTTTCTTTGAGGCAATTTGGTTTCGATCCGAAAACAGGGCTTATAGATATTGATAGAGCAGAAGGCGGTGTATCAAGTGCTAGTAGAAGCAAAATTAGAATAGTGTTAGATGTTATAGAAGAATTGGGGAGGGATATGGGTAAAACAATTCCCGTTGATGAATTAATTAAACGCGCACAAGAACAAGGCGTGGATAATGTAGAAAATATTATTAAAAGTATGTTGAATGAGGGCACACTCTTTTCGCCTAAAATAGGATTCATACAAAAAATTTAATTTTCTTCTAGAACCTTTATATTTATTATTTTTAATAAAAGATGTATGAAATTAAATGGAATTTTTGATTGGCTTATTGATTTTTTTGGCATGAGAAAATCCATCAGACTTGGTATATATGGTTCTGTCAACGTTGGTAAAACAACTTTAGCTAACAGAATTGCGTATGATTGGACAGGAGAAGAAGTTGGAACAGTTTCAGAAGTTCCCCACGAGACTAGATTTGTTCAAAAAAAAGAAAAAGTCGTAATTAATCACGGAGGGAAAAAAATATCCATTAACCTGCTTGATATGCCGGGCTTATCTACAAGAATAGATTATAAAGAATTTTTTAAATACGGTATAAAGGGAAAGAAAGCAAAAGATAGAGCTAAAGAAGCAACCCAAGGCGTGATAGAAGCAATCAAGTGGTTGAATAATGTTGATACGGTTTTAGCCGTCATGGATTGCACCAAAGATCCTTTAACACAGATCAATGCAACATTACTTGGTAATTTAGAGGCTAAAAAAATACCGGTAATAATAATTGCTAATAAAATAGATTTGAAAAACTCAAAACCTCAAAATATACGAGAAACCTTTTCTCAATATCCAGTAATTGAGGTTTCGGGTTTAACTGGGAAAAATATGGATAAATTATATGATGCCATTACAAAATATTCTAAGGGGAGATAATGAAATTAAAATTAGAATTTATATCATCCAGCAAACTAAATGAGAAATCCCCGAAGAGTAGAATAGGTTTTATTTTGGGTAGAGTTAAAGATGGAAGGATATTGATAATGGATGGCGTACTGAAAGCAGAGGAGGAAATGGATCTGATCAGAGAGACTATGAGAAGAGTAGATTCTGGTTTCCCAGGAATAGAAGTTTGTAGTTTAAAAAAATCTACGAAAACATTTGATGTTTTTTTGGATAGGTTTACAGACCAAAAAGAAAGGTTCCAGAAATTTATGGGAATGCTGACAGGCAATATAAATATAACTACAAATATGAGAACAGGTATTACATTGATAGGTCCAGCAAAAATAATCAAAAAAATAAAGAAAAATCCAGATTCGTTTTTTGTATCAACCGAGGTATAACATGACACATCAATGCATAAGATGCGGTAATATTTACGAGAATAGCGATTCTTCGATTTTGAGAGGATGCAATTGCGGCTCGTCTTTTTTTGCATATATAAAATCACAGAAAGATGCTGAAAAATTGAAAAAAATAGAAGAGGAGCTCGAGGAACATCATACATCTTTGGAACGGGAAATTGAGAAAGAAGTTGAAAAAATAGACACATCTTTTGACATAGAAACGGTGAGGATACCGCAAGAAGGCGTTTATGAGATAAATATAGATGCTTTGATGAAAAACCACCCTCTTATTGTATTGAAAAAAAATCAAACATATTTAATACATTTATCTTCTGTATTTGAGAAAGTGAGAGCAAGGAGATAAATCTCAACCATAAAAACTTAAAAAATATAGTATTTATTATGGAAATTAAACGTCAAACAGCAATAAAAACCAGAATTTCAGATATTGTTAATTCTAAATTCATCAAAAAAGAAGGCTTAGAACCCAGTTATGTTCTTACCGATCTTGGGCAACGAATAAGTAGGGCAAAAATTGTTGGCATAGTTACAGATAAATTTTTTAACGATTCAAACAGTTTTTCGTCGATTACTATTGATGACGGAACTGGGGCCGTTAGAATTAAAGCATTCCAGGATAACATAGACATGCTTCAAAATTTAGAAATAGGGAATCTATTGATGATTATAGGTAGAGTAAGAGAATATGCTGAAGAAAATTATATATCACCAGAAGCTATAAAATCAATAGCTAACCCAAATTACGAGTTACTGCATAAAGTTGAAATTTTAGATAATATTTTAGAAAATAGAAAATTTTTAGAAATAGTTAATAGAGAAAAGGAAAAAATCTCAGATTTGAACGAATTAAAGAATTATCTGAATAAAGAGTTTGGTATCGGAGAACAAATATTCGAAAGTATTTTAGAATCCATGAATGAATCTGAAAAAATGAAAGATAACGACTATAAGCCATTACTTATATCAACATTAAAAAAAATGGATGAAGGTAATGGCGTGGAGATTATAAAATTATTGAAAGAAATTAGATTGCCTGCTGATGTATTTAATAATATATTGAGCAGTCTGTTGGAAGATGGTATATTTTATGAGTCGATGCCCGGTGTTCTAAAACTTGCGTAGTGATTTTTATGAAAACGTATGATCAAATGTTAGATGAAGCTACTAAAAAGCTTCCGAATGAAATTAAACAAGTTGAAAGACTGGAAATACCAAAACCTGTATCTAACATATCAGGTAGTCAAACGTATATAACTAATTTTCTTGATATAGCTAATGTTATTAGAAGAGATCCTAGACATATTTCTAAGTATTTATTTAGAGAGCTTGCTACACCAGGACACATTGAAGGTAGTAGACTAATACTCCAGGGTAAAATTTTTGGTAGTTTAATTGAAAAAAAGATAGAAGAATATGTGAAAGAATATGTTTATTGTTCTGAATGTGGAAAACCTGATACTAACTTAGTTAAGCAAGATAGAATATCACTGTTGAAATGTGAAGCGTGCGGGGCTAAACATTCCGTGAAAAATTTTTAAAGAGGTGGTTTTTTGACTGAAGAAGAAGTGATTAATGAAGAAGAATTGCCATTACCAATGGCTCCAATAGTAAGATTAATGAAAAAAAATTTGGATAAAGACAAATTGATAAAGAGTCAAGTAAAAATATCGATGAACAAATGGTTAGGAGAAATGTGCGAGAGAGTGTCTAGAGCAATGAATCTAAACCCTTATACATCTATTGATTTAGCTGCGTTTAAAGAAGCAATAAAAACTTATGAAGATTTAGAAGAAATGCAGAAAGAAAAAGAAAGGATAGTTGTGAGTCTAGAAAAAATAAAACAGGATTGCGACTCTCTGATAAGAGATATTAACAGAAAATTTGATTAAATATTATGATGTTTTGGTCAAAAATATTTAAAATAAAAAATCACTTTGTTGTGGCGATATGCGACAAAGAGTTGTTAGGGAAAAACATAGACTCGGCAGGGTTTAAAGTAAAAATAAGTAAGCACTTTTATGGCGGAGAAATAATAGATGTGGATAAAGCGATTAAATTAATGCAAAGATCCACAATTTCTAACATTATAGGTAGAAATATAGTTAAAATCGCTATAGATAGAAATTTTATTCACAAAAATAATATTATTCTAATTGGTGGGGTTCCCCATGCTCAATTTATCCAATAAAAAAGCACAGTTTTTTATATTAACTTCAGTGATAATTGTTGGAATTTTTTATACACTCAGCAAATATGTAAACCCGTATTCTTTTGTAGACACATCAACCGCGACACAAGGAAGTGAAATTTTTTTCTTTGAAAATATCAAAGATAAAACAATTAAGACAGTCGAAATAAGTTCGGCATCCCAGTTGAGTAGCAATATGAACATGTTTAGGAATTATGTACAAAATATAGCTATAAATAAAGGATATACATTAGCGTATAATTACAATATATCAAGTACAAACGTTAACGTTTCTATGACTTTATCATCAAATAAAATGACTTTAAAATCAGATTTTACTGTTCCACGTCCTTAAGTATGGCATAAAGTACGTTTTGACTTTTTTTGTCGAACAATGGAGATTGTTTGATAGTTCTTGTATCATTAGATTATCTTCTTCTCTTTCCTTTTTGGTTGAACCCAGTGTTTTAATTTTATCTGGATATTGATATCTAGAAAATTTTCTATACATTTCTTTTTTTGATAATGCTACTCCACTTGTCATCATATCTATCATATATTTCAGAAACTTGTATTCTTGTTTTATTTTTATTCTGCTTCTGAATAAATCGGCTTTAGAAATAGCATCGTAAGCCTTTGCTATCTCTTCAGGTTTTTCATATTCATTGATTATATTTTGTTCTATCCAAGTAAAGATTTCTTCAGGATCTTTATCGACATTATTTATAGATAATTTAGCGGCTGTCGCAGATTTTGTTTTGAAAATTATTTTTAACACGTCAAATATATTTTCTTCTCTTTCTCTTTGGCTTAAACTTTCTAGATTATCCAATGTAATTTCCTTTCTGTCTCTTGATAAGGTTTCTAAATCATTCATAGCAGATCTTAAATCCCCCTCAGATCTTTTTGCTAAAATTTTTATTATATCAGAACTACAAGCTATGTTTTCTTGGTTGCAAATATATTGAAGTCTTTTTATCATATCCCAATATGAAATTTTTTTAAATTCTATAACTTGACAATGTTCTTTGAGTGATCTTATATTTTGATCCCATATGTTGTTTGTTGTGAGAACTATCGGATAATGAGATTGTTTAATTATTTTTATTAATTCTGATACACCACCTCTGTCTTCTCTGCCCGTTAATCCATCTATCTCGTCTATTAAAAAAATCTTTCCATTTTTGAACAGTGACATTTGTTTTATTGATTTTCCTATAACTTCGCTAATCTGAAATGCGGTTCTATAATTTGAAGCATTAAGTTCTATTAGATCCAAATTTTTCTCTCTACCTAAAGCTATTACTAAAGATGTTTTTCCAACACCAGGTGGTCCATGAAAAAGTAAAGCCTTCTTTCCCGATTTCCAAGATTTTATCCATGTTTCTATTTCTTCGATGGCCTTGCTTTGCCCCACAACGTCAACTATTTTTTTTGGCGAATATTTTTCTGTCCACATATAAACACTACTATATTATAATTTGATTGTTTAGTTTAGATAGATGATATATGGAAAAAACCTCTATTACGCCGGCAATAAGTAAAATAACTCCAACTAAAATTAATATTTTTATATTTTCTCCAAAAGTTTTTGTAATGGATTTTTTTCTTGATTTAGTTTTCCAAATTTTTTGAGGATTGATTATAGAATACAAAAGATACAGTCCCTCAGTTCCCGCTAGGATCATAGACAATAGTTCAAGTAATAGAACAGCATACAAGGAAACAAAGTGTAGTAGAGAATATTTTGTTATGGAATATGTTACGCCAAAAAGAAATCCTATGATAGATCCGTTAGCTAAAATTAAAATAAAAGGAGTTATTGCTGTGAGTCCGGACAGCAGATTGATTATTGACAAGCTGAAATTATGAATAAAAATAATAAAGAATATTCTTACATAATTTTCTTGCTCCATAAGTGATCTTATATTTTTGAATAAATCCTGTTTATAAAACTCTGTTATTATTTTACTAGAATATTCAGGATAGTACACATTTAGAAACTTACCTAAATAAAAAAATAAAAAATATGATATCAAAAAAATGGAAAATAATACAAAATATATCCATTTGTTTCTTTTTTGGATTATTTTTTTGACATCAATAAAGTATTTTTTAATATGCATGATTTCACTTAGACTTGTATAATAAAAATTGAGCTAATAGCGCTTCTAATTGAATTAATTCTGACCCACCTTCGGATATTCTGAAATCATATTCACCAGTCAGTTCTACCATCCTTATTTTATTCTCTTCTGGAATATCTAGATCAAAAATTTGTTTGTGCATTTCTTTTATTATGTCTTCTCCAGATAATCCATGTTTTAGTAACATATCATGTAATTTTTTCCTAGCATCGATAAAATTTCCTTTAAGGATGTGGTCTAACATATCCTTTATATCCGTTGGTTTTGCTTGATTTGCTATTTCATAAATTATATTTTCACTTATATTCTCTTTTAATGCTGAAGAAGATTGAAGTAAATTGGATACTTTTCTTAAATCCCCTTCCGACAAATTTATTATTGCGTCTACCCCACTTTCATCTATTGAAAGTTTTTCTTCTTTTGATATTCTGTTTATGTATTCCTTTATGTGGCTTTCGTTTAATGGTTTAAATCTGAAAACGGAACACCTGCTTTGTATAGGTTCAATAATTTTTGAACTATAATTACAAATTAGGAAAAATCGTGTTGTATTTGCAAAAGTTTCCATAGTTCTTCTCAGTGCATGTTGGGCATCAGACGTTAATGCATCAGCTTCATCTAATATAACCAATTTGAAACTGATACCAGACAATGATCTGCTCCTAGCAAAATCTTTAATTTTACCTCTAACTATTTGTATTCCTCTTTCATCACTAGCATTCAATTCCAATATGTTTGATTTCCAACCATTACCAAATAAATCTCTTGCTAAGGCTAATGTAGTTGCGGTTTTTCCTGTTCCAGGAGGCCCTGCTAATAAACAATGAGGTATGTTCTTGTTCTTGACAAATGCCTTTAGTCTCTCAATCACATGAGATTGATTTATTACTTCGCTCAATGATTTAGGTCTATATTTTTCTGCCCATATTTCTATATCCATATAACCACCAATACTATGTAAGTTTAATAATTAAAATTGAAAACATTTCTATTAATATGAAAATATCAATAACTGGGACACCCTGTGTGGGTAAAAGCACCGTATCGGATATACTATCTAAAAAATTAGGCTATAAGTTAATAAAAGTTAACGATTTGGCTAAACAAATAGGCGCTTATTCCGGATATGATAGAAAATTAAAATCTAAAATCCTTGACATGAAAAAACTAAGTAGAGAGATCAAACAAATTAAATGTGACGTAATCTTGGATGGTCATGTTTCTCACGAATTTTCTGTTGATATTGTCGTTGTTCTCAGATGCGATCCTAATATACTGGAAATAAGATTAAGAAAAAAATATCCAAAAAATTCAATTAAAGTTAAAGATAATGTGGATGCAGAAATTTTAGGAGTTATAACATCAGAAAGCGTACAAAAAAATGATAACGTTTTTGAAGTTGATGTAAGTGGAA
>CAYJTF010000009.1:0-25150 GCA_964373165.1 uncultured archaeon | reverse complement strand
ACTCCAAGTGAAGTATACTTTAGAGATATAGTGACAGATGTGGTGAGATAGTACAGTATCTGAAAGAAAATGTACTAATTTAGGTGACGTTTACTTTACAGCTCAGGCCTTGTATTAAGTTAAAATCTCAAGACAATAATTTTACATTCTTAGATTTTATATTTATTTTACCGCCTGTCGGCTCTGCTAATACGTTCTCGCAAACTAGGCATTTTACAACAGACGATGCCTTATCAAAAATTATTTGTTCGTTTTTGCATTGTTCACAAACAACTTTCAAGAATTTGCTGCTTGGAGATGGTACTAAATCCATAATTTACACCTTCACAATTTGAAATTTTTTGGCTCTGAATCCTTGCCCTTTTGTATGTTTTTTACCGCATTCTTTGCACAAATATCTTAGGTCCACCTTCTTCGTGGTTTTCTCATGATCTGGTTTTGGTCTTGGGAAACTGCCATAACCTTCTAGCTTTTTCAAGTATCTTCTTTGGCCTTGAGCAACAGATCTTCTAGGTCTTTTTTTGGCAAGTTCAACCGTATGAGTAGTATGCTTCTTACAGAAATTGCAGTATATTCTCATTGTTTGGGGCACGTTCAATTCATTCACCTTCAATTTCTTTTGCTTTTCCTGTTTTTATAAATAATTGCGCGTTTTCTTTCGGGACAAATACAATATCTCCTTTATGATATGGACCATACTTTTTTAAATCTATGCCTATGAAATCTTCAACATCTTCCAAGAACTCTATTTCTTGCTCTTCTGTCTCTTCATCCTTCTTTTTATCGCTCTTCTCAAATAATTTGTTGATAGTTCTTTCTCTCTGACGTTTCAAAAAATCAACTACTGCTTCAAAAAACTCCTTTTCAGATTCTGTCAGATTCTCAGGTATTATACCCGTCCTTACTGAAATAATGGCTTGTTCCATTATTTTCGTTTCTCTTCTATTAAAGATGTCTTCAAGTATTCTACGTATATTCCGCATCTCCATCGATGCATCTGCATCCTTTTTCCTTTTTGAAAGATGCTCCTTATGTCTCAAATAGATCTTCACTTTATCAAAAAAATCTTCAGGAATTTTGGACAGGCTGTGTATTTTCTGCTCCTCCCTCTGAATTTCCCTGATATACTCAAAGGTAATTGTTTCTTCTTCTGCCATAATATAGAATTAAACAACAAGATTGAAATATATGACTTAACAAGACAAACTCAATGTTTTAAATTTAGAACTTGTAGTAGATTATTTGAAGGGCGATTAGCATAGAAGAAAAATTAACGATTGACAAACAAACACTAAAGGTTCTATCCTCAGACACAAGAATTGATATATTGAAAAACTTAAAGTCAAGAAGGATGCATTTATCGGAGATAGCAAGTAAACTGCAAATATCACCTTCAACAGCAAAAGAGCATATGGTTTATCTTTTATCTTCTGGATTGGTGGATTTGAAAGAGGAAGGAAGAAAGTGGAAATATTACGAACTGACAAAAAAGGGACAGTATGTTGTGAGTCCTATAGAAATTAGAATTGTTCTAGTCTTGACTTTGACTTTTATAGGAGCTGTGTTTGCATTCAATAATTTCATAAACAAGTTTAAACCTATTTCTGAAGCATTTGGAAGCGTGAACGACAAAGCATTAGCTTCGCCTGCTATTATTACTCAAACATCTTTCCCATTTTCAGAATTCTTACTTGTTTTATTAACAACATTAATTCTTGGCATAGCTCTAGGATACATTATATTCCGATACAAAGAGAACAATCTACTACACAGCAACCTCTAAGACGCTTTTAAATGTTTAATTACAGTTTAAAATATTCGGATAAAATGTCAGGATTTCAATCATTAAAATTAAGTGGTTTGAGAAAATATACTTCACTTGGAGTAAGATATGAAATAGATTCGCATCTATCACTTGTTTTAATATGTGGTTTAAGTCAATACGCAACTAAATGGAACGCACACTTTGAGAGAAGCGGATATAGAGGTGGTGATATCGAAAATTATGATCCTGCTTGTTATATTTTAGCTGCCACAGGAAACGATAAAGCAATCTATTTACTAGTACCTGTTATCGATTGGGGAGAGGAAACAGGAATTAGAATGATTGTTTTAGCTACGCTTATTATGGGTCATGAGACATCATTTCAAATAGAAAAACGAAAATCTATTTTAGTCGATCCCAAGGCTTTGTATGAAATGGGAGAAAAACTAAAAAGGCAAACTGCTGTATAACAAGCTACGATATATTCGTAAAAAATAGTCAAAATCACAAAAAATCACTTTTCTTCTGAGATAACCTTTATTTGGCATAGTTCATGAAAACCATGTTTTCCATGCTCTCTGCCCATGCCAGATTCCTTATAACCGCCAAAAGGATTACATGTAAGCCAGTGAATAGCAGAGTTTATTTCAACAGTTCCCGATTCTAATCTTGACGCAATTCTATGCGCTCTTTTTTTATCATTAGTGAAAACTAGCGAACCCAAGCCGTATTTTGTATCATTTGCCAATTCTACAGCCTCGTCCTCCGTTTTAAATTTATGAACTATTAAAACTGGGCCAAACACTTCTTCATTCCAAACTTTCATATTTTTTGATATATTTGTTAAAATTGTTGGCATGTAGTACGCTCCCTTCAAATTGTCTGGTTTTCTGCCGCCAGTAATGATTTTTGCTCCTTTCCTAACCGCGTCATTAACTTGCTCTTCCAACAATTTCAACTGTCTTTCAGCAACTAAACTACCCGTCTCTGTATCTGATTTTTCCGGATCTCCAACTATTTTCTCCTCTATCTTTTCTTTTAATTTGTTAACAATGTCGTCAAAAATAGATTCGTGAACTAAAAGTCTCTTTAACGCATCACAACTTTGGCCGCAATTTCTGAATCTTTTTGCATAAATCTTATCAATAAATTGATCGGCATTCACATCTTCAAATATTATACCTGGGTTTGATCCACCCATCTCCAAAATAACTTTAATAAGTTTTTTTGCTGCTGTTCTGTATACTTCCTTTCCTACTTTCGAACTACCAGTGAACCAGATTAAATTCACATCTTGATTTATCAATTGTTTACCTATGTCTCCCGCGCCATAAACTTCGGAAAAAACCCCATCCGGAAGGTTTTTAGATAGCATTATCTCTTCTATTATTTTGCCTGTCAACGGACATTCTTCGGATATTTTCCACACAACTGTATTTCCTGCGATTAAGTTTGGAATCACTCCCCATACAAACATACCAAACGGATGATTCCATGGTGTAATTACCGCAACTGTGCCATAAGGTTCGTATACAATTCTATGAATTGTTTTATCATCCTCATATGTCACTTCTTCTTTAAGACTGTGCTCCCCGTTTTCTAAAAACCATTTGAAATTATTAGAATATCTATCAATCTCCATTTCTGCATCTTTGAATGTTTTCCCAATTTCTTTTATAATCATCCCAATAATTTCTTTTCTTCTTTCCGTGAACTCTTCAAGAACAGATCTGATTAGTTCGGTTCTCCTTCTTACTCCAAGTTCTTTCCACATTAGCTTTGCTGAATTGGCTCTGGCCACTTTATTCTTTATTTCTTTAAGCGTGGAAACTCTGACTTCTCCTATATTCTGATAATTTTTTCCTGGATTTGTCGATACCAAAGTTTTCATAATATACTGATTAAAAAACAGGGATAAAAATTCATCTATTGCTTCTTAAATTTTTTATACGGGTAGTTAATCGGATTTTTAATGTTCTCGTGGAACTCGTCACCACAATAAATTTCTATATCTTTATACATTTCACTATTGCAGTTAGGCGGAAGGATATTTCTTTTCTGCATTTTATGCCACCTTATCTGTGTATTTATGTAGTTTGTTCTCATAGGAGGAAAATTTTTTTCATTCCATAAGCCTATTTCTTTCTCTATATCCTCCCAGCTCCAGCCGACATTTCTCAAAAATGTAATTAGCACGAACAACGCACGTTTTCTACCATCTGCTAATTTGCCTTCTAAAAGTTTCAAAATGCATGGAGGAAAATACGTTTTGCCGAAATATCTGGTTTGCATTTGATCTCTGGTAAATTCATGCCTTTTCTCTTTCGGCTTCTGTTTCTCTTGCCAATCCAAAGCCTCTACTACTAAGCCTGACGCTTCTGTGAGTGTCGGCTTATCTGCCAAAAATTTATTTTCTAATTTCACTTTTCTAATTTCTGAATCTTCTTTCTTGAAGCTGTCCAATTCCGAAGACGTCAACGGCAAACTCACCAAAAGAGATTTTTCATGCAGAGCGTATGGTAGTCTGAACAAATGACGGGACGAGATCAAAGCGGAATCAACAGACACAACCTTTAACGGATCCAATCCTTCTTTATTAGCAATGTCTTGAGGTTTTTTCTTTATTTTATTTGCAATCGAAAACGTTGTTCCCAATTCCAATATTTTATCTTTAAGCTGGCCTGAAATATAATTTTTCAAATATTCTAAAACAGTTCTTGGTAAATCGGGAAATAATGTTTCCATGGGCTTTGAGTTCACGGTTTTCGGAAACGCTTCAAATGGTATACCCAAATGAAAACCTTTTCCTCCTGTCGATTTTAAAGAATATCTTCTTATTCCATGATCTTCCAAAGCTTCTATAAGCAGTTTTGTGGTAATTTTAGTTATCTCAAAATCTGGGCAATCCGGATCTATTATCAAGTCCCATCCTATTCTTAATTTTTCAGTTTCGCTTCGGAGGGCTTCAGTAGAAAGTGACATGGGATTAGACCAACGTTCCAAAGAGCCGTGAAAGGAAACTACACCTTTCTTTACTAATTGCAAAATATCCTCAGGGTACGCTATTATATTTGGCCTTTTGTCAAAGCTGCCTGTCGGATATACACCTATTACCTCTCTGCTTTGTGCAATTTCTAAAAGCATTTTTTGGACGTCTTTTCTAGAGTAGTACTCAAGTATTAAAGGAAAGTTAGCCATATTATCCCTATCGATTGGAAGAATTAAATATTTAGGCTACTATTTAAAAATCTAATATTCGTAAATATTAGACAACGGTGAACGAATGGGAAGAATAAAAACACTACAAATTAAAAGGTCAGGACAAGATCTCTTGAGCTTAAATAGAGAAAGATTCGGCAGAGATTTCACAAAAAATAAACGAATCGTTACTGAACTTTTGAACTTAAGCTCTAAAAGAACAGAAAACAAGCTTGCCGGCTATATTACTCATATTGTGAAGAAAAATCATTTGAATAAAAAATATACTGCTCCTGTACAAAAAGAAGACAAAAGACGTGGAAGACAGAGAAGATAAGTGGTGGCTCATCAGCTACCATCGACAATCATTAAATCATGATGGGACGGTGTATTCATCGCCACCTATATGAATTATATAAAAAGACTTAAAGACTTATGTGGTTGAATAGACGATTAATTTTTGTCAGGCTCGTATAAATCAAAAACAATTCCGTCCTCGCAAATTGGATCAACATATTTTGCGATTAATTCCCTATGTAAAGGATGCGGAACATAATTGTCACGAGAAGTTTCATCTCTAAAAGTCATTATGAAACCATGCGTATATCCTTTTCCGTATGGCTCTATGCTTACACTCGGACCCCAAACATAATGAACAATACCGGGTATCTGCTCCTTTAGTACCAACAAAGCTCTAGATAATTCTTCGATTTGCTCCGGTTTTGTTTGCGGATAGAATTTGAAAAGCACAATGTGATGTATCATACTCACTATTTTTATTTGTAAAATATTTAAACAACGAAATTATCACATATCAAAACTGTGGTAATAACTATAATAGTGCCTTAAATCATTTTGGCAAGAACAAAATATTATCATATCCATATCTCTCTAAAGGCGTGTGTTCTCTTATTTCTCCACCTTTGTATTCTAACGGCTGATATCCTCTGCTTATCATGTGCAAGACAAGACCTTTACTACATACAACCCCTCTGATATTCATATCCCCTACTTCAAGAGAAACAATTGGACGACAATAGTGCAACGTTGCTTCCATTCCACGTAAAATTTCATGTTCTGAGCTTTCTGCATCAACTTTAACAAAGTCCGGTCTTACACTCGTTCTATCAACATATTGATCAATAGATACTGCTTCAACTGAATATTGTCTTGGGTTTAATTTTCTTCTTGTTCTTTCGTCTGCCCTTGCATCATAGACAGAATTCAATCCTGAAAATCTAACACCGTAATCTCTCAATTTAAGATATGTTGGTTCCGAATATACTGCTAACTTTTCGCAACGAATATTACTCCTTCTAGCATTAGATCCAAGTATATCAAATGTAGATTCTGAAGGTTCAAACGAATGGACTCTCCCGCCATCACCAACAATTTCCGATGCCAATAACGTAAAATAACCGAAATGAGCACCAACATCGAAAAATGTCATTCCATTCTTCAGATACTTCAATACCATAGAAGTTAAACCTTCTTCAAAAAAGCTAAATCCAAAAATAAATGTTGACATGTCTTCAGGAAACAACATCGTCATTCCTTGATTCCAAAATGTTCTTGCCTGTGCCCTTATAGGAGTTTGAGTGAGACCTGCTATTGTCTGTAAAGTTTTTGCATAAACCAATCTAGTTGGGGATTCGAAAAGCTGCTGGATACGGGAGCTGTGGTATAATTCCACTTTGTTCTTAAATTCTTCTAAATATCTACTATCCATAATCTCATCTTGTTTTGATTCTTGGAAAGTGAATCTAAATTTTAGAGAATAAGCATATAAATCTGGCTTTTACTAGCCTACAATCACTTTAATCGGCTTCTTATTTATCATCGCCATCATGATTTCTTTTCCTATGTCGGAATTCTTGCCTATTTTAATTTCATTCTTTTTGCCAACTGTCGCCGACATTGTAAAATCTTCGTCTATGTAGATAGATATAAGCCTCCCATTAAGAGATTTATCAAACATGAATAGCAAAGAATTGCCGCTCTCAGCTAATCTATGATCTATTTCTTTGCCGGCAGACAATATTCGAGGTTCGACATCTATATGTATTCCTAGATTTTTTTCAACCTCACTGATGTTTTTGCCTTCTTTGCCTATGAGCCTGGCTATGACATCATTATCAACCCTTACAGTAATTCTATTGGGCGATGTGAACGATATTTCAGCTTGCGGATCATATTTCCTAATCTCCTGCATAACAGTTTTCCTAGCCAAATTCTCTATTGCACTATTTTTTTGCTGCTCTTCCTTGATGGGAACAACCACATTCTCCTCTCCAAACGTATAAATCTCATAAACCGCCTTTCCTGTCTCAAAATCCCTTACTTCAACCAGCGGCCTTGCTAGATCAGCTTCAGACATGCCTGTAGGTACACGAACCGTTAAGCTCAGTTCGTACACGCTTCTTATTTCTCCTCCTTTCAAGAATATGACCGTATCGATGACGTGGGGTATCATTCCCAGTTCCACCTTTCCAATAAACCTCTGGATCGCATCTATTGCTTCAGAAGAATGCATCACGCCAATCATCCCAATGCCAGATAGTCTCATATCAGCAAATACTCTGAAGTGCTTATCCATTCTGATTTCATCAAAAATTGTATAATCTGGTCTCACAAGTAATAAGATATCTGCTGTTTTCGCATAATCCCCGCCTAACGGGCCGTATTGCGTAACTTCAGGCCCGACTTGAAGATCTCTGGGAGATTCTAAAGTCTTGACAATAACATTCTTTTTTTTGACGTAGAAGTCGGCTATTGACGCTGCTAACGTGCTTTTTCCAGAACCAGGAGGCCCGGCAATAACTATGCCTTCTGCCTTTTCTTTTAATCTCTGCATCAATTTTTGTGACAGCCTATAATCCTCTAAAGAAAGCTTAACAACAGGTCTAACTACAGTGATCTCAAAGCCATCAGAAAACGGAGGGCGGGCAATAGCTATTCTGTATGTGCCATGCTGTATAACCACAGCGCCTCCACCCTCAGCTTCAATAAATGTATCGGGACTTGATTTGGCACTTTCTACTGTTTCATATATCATTTTTTGCAGTTCATCCTTTGTCAGCGGCTTACTATCTATTTTTGTCAATAAAAACTGGCCTGGCTTGCCTCTTTTTGCCATAGGAACCACGTCTTCCTTCAAATGAAGACTCATAGTATCTGGGGTGAAATATTTCTCGAACGGCAGTTGCTTAATTTCAATATCTGGCGGCGTATAAGCTGTTAAGACACCTTCTGCTTCACCTACCAGTCCTTGAACATAATCTGCAGTCAAAAGAACCGCATTCTCATTCTTTGCAACGTCCCTTATCATTGCATCTAACCTGCCGCCCCTAGCCAATTTGATATCCTCCAGACTTGGCCTTTCTCCTGTAAATCTGAGGGTGATCTTCTTTGTTTCACAGATTTTTCGTATATTCTTCAATTCATCAAGACCTGTAAATCCAATTTCTCTCCCTCGAGAGGCCTGCGACTGAAGTTCGTCAAGAGCAGCCAAAGGCACTATTATCTCTTCTAAGCCCTCTATTTCGCTCTTAGTAAGCATTTCAGAAATCTTACCGTCAATGACTATGCTTGTGTCAAGCACAACTTTCTTAGCTTTCATCGAATCACATGAAAAAATTAGATTTAATAGAATTTATACACTTCATTGTTTATTATGATTTTTAGATAATATACTGTCTTTTTTGCCCCAAACAAATCCTTTTAAATGCCTTTAACCAAAATTTCAAGTGGTATACATAAATCACAATAAGATGTGTCCGGATTGCGGAAGTAGAAAAATAACAATAAAAGAGAGCGAACAGATTTGCAGTAAATGTGGACTAGTACTTTCTGAAGGTGTTTTTGCAGGCAGCGAGTTGATAGTCTGAACAGTATATAGCAGCGAATACAATGAAGAATTCATTAGGATTAAGTGCTTATATCTGAGAATCTGGCGTATGAATTACTGTTTATGTCTGTTAGCATACTAGGCATATCCTTCTATTACATCATTATAAACGATGTTTGAAGTGGACAAATATAAGAAATCAAACATGTCTATCAATATGTTCGTCGGCCTCTCTGAATTTACCATCTATTATTTGTGGGTTTCTGGAAAAACCATACCATGCATAAATAACTAAACTGGCAAAAATGACTGCACCTACGGTATATACACAACCGTCAACATCCGGAAATCTTCCGTTTATTCTTCCCAGTCTATACAATAATAAGACAGCTACGTCAGAAGCAGCTAAAACAGCAGCCGCACAACCTCCTAATGGGTTTCGATATAAATCACTCATCCCCTAATAACCAAAAGAAACGAATTTAAACTTTATGCATACCTATAAAAATGAGTTTAAATACACGTATTTAAAATAAATTATAGCTTTGACTTCCAGAAATGACTCAAATTGTTTCTGGAAATCACAAGAAATAATAAAAAAGAGGAATTTAGATGGAGAGAAATTTTGGAAAAAAAAGATTTGGTAACTACCCAAGAGAAGAGCATGAAGTAACATGTTCTGATTGTGGTGAAAAGGCAAAAGTACCTTTCAAACCAAGTCCAAATAGAAAAGTATATTGCAGAGCTTGTTGGGAAAAACACAGAGATGCCGGCGACTTATAAGTAATATACTAAGTCTAATGTGTTGGAAATTTTTTATTTTATTATCTTTGTTTTTAGTAACTGGTCCTTTATTATCAATGAATATTAAATCTAGTTTTTGATGTGTTTAGAAAATAATTTAATGTTCAGCAACAAATCTGGAACGCATTTATAGCTGTTGATCTCATATGGAGAAACCCATTTGTATTCGGAATGCTCATCCTTTTTCACGATCACTTTATCGCTATTGCTTCTCAACAAGAACGGAATGACTATCCACCTTCCATCCTTGTTATCAATCTCATAAGATTTTCCGGAACTTACAATTCTAACATCTAATCCTGTCTCTTCTTTAGCTTCTCTCAGAATGCAATGCTCGGCTGTTTCATATTCGTTCATATGACCGCCGACAGAATCCCAAATATTTGGTTTGAATTCCGCGTTCGGTGATCTCTTTAATATTAGAATATTATTTTTGAACATCAATAAACCAGAAGTAAACACTCGCGTTTCCACAGAATTACATTGCTTTTCAATAAATTAATAACTCAATCATTTGAGCCTTTTAACAATTTCTTCTAATTTCAGTTCTTCTTCCTTCCCTGCCTTCATGTCTTTTAATTTGTACTTTTGTGATTTAGATTCCTCCGGGCCTATGATGATCACAAACGGTATATTTTTTCTATCTGCATATTTAAGTTGCTTGTCTAATTTTGATTCTGGATTAGAGTACAATTCTGTATTAATTTTTTCATTTCTTAACTTGTTAGCTGTCTCTAACGAAACCTTCATTAACTCCTTAGAAAATACTGTTACTAACACGGTAGACGAGGTTTTCAATTCTGGAATCAAACCGAATTGTTCTGCAGCTTCCAAAGTTCTATCAAAACCTAAACCAAATCCTGTTCCTGGCATTTCAATTCCAGAAATTGTTTTCACAATTTTATCATATCTTTCGCCACCAAGAACCGAGCCAGCGGTAAAACCGGGAATTTCTATTTCCCATATGATTCCAGTGGAATAAGAAAATGATCTAACAATAGTAGGATCAAACTCAAACCATGAATCGTCAAATCCTATATCCTTCAAATATTGTAAAACTATTTTGATGTTTTCATTGGGTCTAATGCTTTTTACAAATTCCAAATATTCTTTAGCTTTGTTCTGAGAAATGCCTTTTGACATCATATCCCTTATCACACCATCTTCTCCGATTTTTTTTAACTTGTCAATAGAAGACAATGCTTCATACGGAATATCGCTTAGGAGTGAACGATCATTTATCAATGCCTTAGCTTTTTTAAAGCCTAGTCTTCTATAAATGTCCAATGATAATGCAATGACCTCTGCATCAGCGTATGAAGATGAAACACCGAAAATATCAGCGTCGCACTGAAGAAACTCTCTATATCTGCCCTTTTGCGGCTGTTCTGCTCTAAAAGTTGGCTGAATCTGATAACGTTTGAATGGCATGACCATTTCTTTAGCAAATCTTGCAACTACTCTGCATGTGGGAACAGTTTGATCATAACGTAAAATAACATTTCTCCCTCCGAGATCTTTGAATTTAAAGAAAAGTTTTTCATCTTCGCCTATTTGACCCTGGAAAATTTCTATTTTTTCTAATGTTGGCGTCTCTAAAGGATCGTATCCCCAAAGCTCAAAAACTTCTGTAATTTTTTCCTTTAACCATTGACGCTTTCTCGCTTCTTCAGGTAAGAAATCTCTCATACCTTTTACTGGTTGGAATTTTTCATTTGGCATATTTATCACCGAACTCTTTTCTTATAATTCTAATCATTTTTTTAACAATTAAATCTAATATTATTTTACCTTTTTCCTTCGTTGCCAAGCTGGGTTTACCCATGACACCCGATTTTGTAGCATAGTTTTTAGGTGACGGATACAAAAAATAATCCAACTGTGCTTCCACTGGCATTTCATCTATCGTTTCGTCCCTTTTTACCAAAGACGGTTTTGTATATAGTACGATGGATACTTCGTCTTCACATGCGTGTATCAAATCTGACTTTATTAAATTCTTGAATTCGTCCTTTAGTACATTCCAGTACTCGAACTCTATCACTTGGATATTTTCTTGAATGCAAACTTTTTGTGTTATACCTTTAATCAATTCTTTTTGTGTTTCATGCGCATTTACTATAACAAATTTCTTGAATCCCTGTTTTGAATAAGATATCAAGTAATCTTCTAATAGTTTGCAAAATGTTTCTAAATTTATACAAAGTGTTCCAGGAAATCTAATAAAATCTGGATCAACGTAACCCAGTGTTATTGTAGGCGCAACCAAAATATTTGTACGTTTAGATATCCTATCTGCAATTTCTTCTGCTGCTATAATATCGGTCCCAATCGGGGACATTGGTCCATGTTGTTCTACAGCCCCCATGGGAACTAACAAAATGTCCTTTTCTTTCAAATATTTCTCAACATCTTTCCATGTCAAATTTGTTACTCTCATTTGTTTCACCTGGCGTGATTTCGACTAATCTCTCTGTACCGAATGCAAATCCTGTTGCTGGCATGTCTCTTCCAATTCCGTATTTTCTTAAAAAGTTCCCAACAAGAGCATCATATCTTCCACCGCCTCCAATTTCTGCATATATTCCTTTGGATGTTCTTGCGTCGTATTGGCATATTGGTCCTGTATAGTAAACCCAACTTCTTATCATAGCTGGATCAAAAGAAACAGGTACGCCACTTGCTTTTAGTCCTGAAAAAAATTCTTTCAACTTGTATAGTTCGACATCTGTATCTTTTTCCAATTCCTCTATCGATGATTCATCTCCTGTTACTGAACACACTGCACTCCAAGATCTTCTTATATTTGCGTCAGCAGATAGACTTGCAATTTCTCTCTCTACATTCATTTTCTTTTTTTCATAATCGGTTTCAAGCACTCTGGCTTTTGATAAATCATCTATACATTCTTTTATTCTTACTCTTGTACCAGTGTCAAAACCGCTCAAGTCACACAATTTTCTGAAAATGTTTACATCGCTAATTCTGACATATACATCAGACTGACCAATGTTTCTCAAGCCTTCATATCCCAAACGGAATGCTTCTATGTCAGCTTCTGTTCCACTTCGTCCGACATACTCTAAACCAATCTGATTGAACTCGCGTCTTCTAACACTATTTATATTATCCGTACTTTCATTTCTGAAACAGGGGATGACATAATATACTTTCAGTTCCCCCATGAATGAATGTGTCCATTCCGTCATTCCTCTAGCAATATATCTGCATAAAGATGCCGTACCTTCTGGTCTCAATATGCAGATCTCTTTGCCGACATTCTGGTTGCCCCTGAAATCTGAAACAACTATAGGCAAAAATTCTCTGTTAACTGTTTCATTCCATGTTCTCAGTGTAGCGTCTCCTCCATCCAGCCATGACTCTGGATCTATCGATACGCCTTCACCGTATATTTCGGCTTTCTCTAACATTGGGGGTATATACTCTTGGAATCCATTCTGTTCAAACAAATCCCTCATCCTGGATTCTATCCAACGTTGTATTCTTACTGACTCCCCTATTCTGTCATCAAATCCACTAATCGGAGCTAATCTTGTGAACTGGTTCACCTTTCATTTATTTCACCTCTTTTCTTAGGATCAGAGCCGAGACTTGAACTCGGGTCAGAAGTTCCACAGACTTTTGCATTCATAGAATCTATGCTAGCCGTTACACCACTCTGATCATTTTCAGGAATGAGAGTGATTCTATTGTCTAGAGCAGCGAAAGAAACAGTAGAACCTTCTATCAACTTCAGTCTAAATCTTAACTGGATAGGGATTGATATCCTTCCTTTAGAATCAATTTTAGAAATAAATTTAGGTAAGTCTAAGGTGAACTAATTCGCCCTTCTTTGTGAAGATTTTCCCCTCTCATTCTTTTCACTCTAAGAGTAATTATCTATTAAATATAAATATGTTAAGGTGGGATAAGCTTTGTTGAAAAAGCAATTTCAATCATTAATTTTTCATAGCATCTATTAAAAGTGGTACAATATCTAAAACTCTTAGTTTAGGGTTCGCTAGATGTTCCGGAGTAAAAACGTCGCATGAATTTGTTGTATATATTCTGTCATATCCGGACCCTAGCAGCATATCTAAAGCATCGGTAGTACCTATATGCGGCAAAGCCAGAACTAATTTTGAAACTTCTAGTCGACGAAACGCTGTAGCAAAATCCAAACCTGTTCTCCCTGATAAAGTAATATCATCAACAACCCCGACATTCTTACCTGCATATATATCTGCCGACATTTCATCATCTATCACAACACCTAAACCAACTGTCCTATGTGTTCTAATTGTCGGAAACCCTGTCCTAGCAAATTTGCCGGGTGAAACAAAATAAAATTCTTGTCGATAATCAGATGTTATTGCATCGCGTAATATGCCATAAGGAGTGATATATTGCACTCTCCCGTCTCTTAATAATCTCCTGGTCCAATTTCTTGTTGTAAAATGAGGAGCAATAACTGTAATGGAATCAAAATATGTTAGAAATTCTTGTACCAGTTGCTGGGCCCTATTAACTTCGCCGCTTATCCAATTGGAGTCCTGCTTTGCATAGGGAAGTGATGTAATATGCAGACGCAGGTATTTTGGTCGTTTTAACTTTCTTCCATTTTCTGATATAGGATTTGTTAAAATAGACATAACTTGTCTTAAATATTCAAGGCCATCATTGACATTCATATGTCTGGAATAACCTGTGTGAACTACCTCAACTTGTTGGCCACCAAGATCTCTTACAAGAGGTAGTCGACAATAACATTCTCCTCCGGGCAGAACAAATTTTCCATTTTTTTCATGAGGTTGCGGATACATGACTTTCAGCCAAGAAGCTTCTCTAGATAAACTTTCTCCTAGATAAAATGCAGGAACTGTCGGAACCACATAAATAGACATTCAAGTAATTACAATTGATTTAGAGATATATAGACAGTTAATCATGTAATAGAAAATTTTTTTCTATATTATATTAGTAATTTTTTATTTCCATGATTTTAGTATTAAAATTTAAGAATCTATTTTTTGAGCAAGACCAAATATTCTCATCTGTCTGTCAGGGGTTAACAATATAATTTGATCGTTGTCAAAAGCAATTTCATTATTGAAAATCAGCTTGTCATTTTCTAATTTTGAGTTAACATATTGTAAACCTACCAAACACATAACGTTATTCGGATTATCTTCCTTGAAAAACCTGTTTTTGTTTATATTTACTTTTAGTTCACTTATTATCTCTATTTTATCGGATATTATTGAACCTCTTCCCAGATCTTCTACTTCAACCCCTTTTAATGAAAGACCAACTCTGTCACCATATCCAGCTTTATCAAAATCCTTATCATGCATTTGGACAGATTTTATCAAAACATTTTTCTTAACAGGATATAAAGTTAGATTATCATGTTTTTTTATCTCACCTGACATGACAGTACCTAAAGCAACTGTGCCTACACTTTTAACTAAGAAAGCGTGATCTATAACAACTTTCGGTTTAGAACCGCTTTTTTTAATTTCAATAGAAGAAAGGAATTCCATTATTTTTACTGTGTCATTCGAGATTATCGGGAAATCCTTCAAAGATGTGTATTTTATTATTTGTTTTATTTCGCCTTCATCAGCTCCATTCAAAACAATAATGCCTCTCATTTTTAACGTGTCCAATGCAAGTATACACTCACCAAGAATGTTTTTGGGTAGGTCATTCTGTACAAAGAGTATGGAAAACTGAGACATATTGATCGATTGGAAAAGTGGTTGTATTTTCTCTGGATATTTCTCGGGTTCTATGAAAGTAAAATACTTGCCTTGAAATGAAGTGTTATATAATGTTATATCCGAAGTTGTTCCTTTATTTCCAAGTTCTTTTGCCAAGTTTTTGCTGCCAACTATAGAGATATTCATAGCAATCACTCATAACTTAGTAGTTCTGAAATAAATTA
Source organism: uncultured archaeon (assembly GCA_964373165.1). Taxonomy (GTDB): domain Archaea; phylum Aenigmatarchaeota; class Aenigmatarchaeia; order CG10238-14; family CG10238-14; genus JAGVVZ01. The sequence goes on along the minus strand of CAYJTF010000009.1, from coordinate 9,589 downwards.
TATAGATTAAACAATTATACGTTAATTATTAGATCCTCGTAAGTCATAGTCACATAATTATCCTGTGGTTGATCAAAAACAGCATATCGTATTGTTATAGGTCCTCTGTAAGTTGGTATTGGAAGTAAATCTTTTACTACAACAAGAAATTCATCTGTATGTAGAGCAACGACTAATGTTAAAATTTCATCTGGCAGAAAACGAGAATATGATCCCGCTAATTCTGATAATCTATCTGATTCTGTTTGGGGTTTGTCATAATTTAAATTAATTGGATAACCACGACCTTGCCAAGCATACCATTGTGGCTTTTCACCGCTTACTCTTCTAAGAAGTAAATATTCTACATCTGAAGGCATGAATCATTCATTTATTGATAAAGTTAAATTATGCTATGTTTTTCTATTTTATAGAAAAATAATAAAAAACAAAAACAATTAATGGCTGATGCTGCAAGTCATACAGGTTATGTTACCATGGTCATCCTTGAGTGCCAAGACAGGACTTCCACATGCTATACATCTAGTCATCATTGTTCTTTGTTCTAAAAAATCTGCCATCCCATCTGTTAATCTCAATCCCAAGTTTATCATAACAATCATTTAGGAATCTCTTATTAAATCAATTTAGTAAACTTTATCATTAATTTAAAAAATGTATTTTAAAAAATGCTGAATTCAATTTATGAAAAAGAATTGATTATTTTATAATACTCATTTCAATCAATCGATATTAGTTGTGACATAAAAATAGTAAAACAATTTCAATCATTTATATTTCTGTTAAGTAATAATTTTCCTCTTTGCCAGTCGTAAATTATCATAATAGCGGTTCTTGAATCGTCAACTTCACTTCCTTTTTTTAAAAAATTCTTCTTTCTACCTATTTTAAAAATTATTTCTAGAGAATCTTCATCATTTATGATTATATTATAAAAATCCTCAAAATATCTCTTATTAAATTTAACGAACAAATCTATGATTCTCATTGCAACTAAATCAGGGTTAACAAGTTTATTTGGATCTATTATGGAAATCAAAGCTTGCTGTACTTCATCTTTCATACTAAACGGTATTACACCCGGTGTATCTAAAAATCTTAAATTTTCGTCTCCAGCAATCCACTGTATTCCTTTAGTAAAACCCGCAATCGAAGATATTCTTGTTTTAGATTTTTTAGATAATGTATTTATCAGGGATGATTTACCTGTATTTGGATAGCCAACTATACCAACATTAATTATTTTTTGCCTTCTTCTTTTTTTAACAAGTTCATTTATCATATCTTTTAATTTATGGATTCCATACCTAGTTTTAGTAGCTACCAAAACAAATTTTTTGAATTTGAAATCGTCCAGGATTTGATCTCTCATTTCTTCAGTTATCAGATCACATTTATTTACAACTATTATCAGGGGTTTTCTTTCTCTTTTTGTTATTTCTTCTATTCTTTCATTTCTAGTCAAATCCGGTATTCTAGCATCTATAACTTCCAAAACAACATTTGATTGCCTGATAACAGCTTCAACATTTTTCCAATATTTCTCCATTGCCATGATAACACTTATTATATGATTAGTTGTTTGGCTATAAATCAAACTTAACCTTCAACTAATATAACTATGACATAAACATCATAATAGAAACCTATTAGATAGCAGTTATGGGTTTTATAGTATACTAGCAATAGAAAGCGAAGATAGTGAAAAACATTGATATCAATGTTCATAAATTTATTCTTTTAATACATAAAATTTATAATGAAAATTGCTGTACTGTCTGACATACATGATAATTTCGATAATCTAGAAAAGGCACTAAAAGAAATAAAAAGGTCTCAATGTGATATAATAATATTTTGTGGTGATTTTGGAGGGCCTGCCATAGCAAAAAAATTAGCAGAAGCGAAACTAAAAACTTATGCTGTTTTTGGAAATGTTGATGGGGCCATATATGAGATTACTACATATTTTAAAGAAAATGCTCCACATGTAACACTTTTCAGGGATATGGGATTCATAGAAATAGACAATAAAAAAATTGCATTTTGTCATTATCCGGAATTCGCAGAAGGTTTAGCTCATACAAGAAAATATGATGTTGTATTTCATGGACATACTCATATACCGGACTCCAAAAAAATAGAGAATACTCTATTATGCTGCCCCGGAGAGATAATAGGATACAAAACAGGAAAAGTAACTTTCGGCATATTTGATACAAAAACCGGTCAATTTATAATTAAGGAAGTTCAATGACTTTTATTAAGATATCAGAATAATTATTTATTAATGATAAAAATAACGTTTAGAATTCCTTTTTTAGAAGATCATTCAGAAATAAAAAAAATTGATACGCCCAAAATATTAGATTTTTTAAATGAAAGATTTGGGAACGAAATTTCAAAAACAATAATTATAGGCAAAGAAAAATGCGAGATTATAGTCAACGATGTCAAACAAGTAATAAAAGAAATAAATGATTTGGACCAAAAAGGGAAAAACATATTCTCAACGCCAATAAATAAAATACCCGAATTAAAAATACCCGAGAATATAAATTATTCCACACTCAGCAATTTTCTAATAAATTCAAATGATGTTGTAAAACAAATCAATTCTTTGTCTCCAACAAGCAAAACAATATCAAATTACGAAGACTGTCTTAATTCTATAGCAACAAAATTAGGCATAGTTTTTAAAAAAATAAATGATTTACAAAAATTTTTACAAGAAAGTGATATTTATAGAAATTATAACATGGTAGAAAAGGAATTAAACAGTATAAACGAAGAAAATAAAATCATAACTAACCTTTCATCAGAAATACAACTAATAAAGAAAGAGTACAGTAATTATTCATTAGATAATATAGATGAAGAAATAAAGAAATTGAAGGGGGATAAAGAAATCGACGAATACAATGAATTGAATAATAAAATACTGAAAATAGAAGAGGGTATTATCGACAAAAAAAACAAAATAACCTCAACAATAGGAGAAATCAGAAGACCTATAAATAAAATTATGCACGAAACTGGAAAAAACAAAATTATAGAAAGCTGTTTTGAAAACCCTTTAGAATGTTTAAACTACGAAAATATAGAAGAAATTTTTTCAAAGATTATTTCGACTGGTTTCATCTCGTTAAGAAATGAGTTAGACGAAGATTCAATAAACAAATTAAAATTTTTTCAAACAAAATTCAACAAAAACTTCATAGAAAGTATAAAGCAAGAAATTAAATCGTTAGAGGATGAGAGGGAAAGAACAAATAATTTACTGGTTAACAAATCAAAAATATTCAATGACATAAAATTAAAGGAATATGAGAAAAATAAAACATTAAAACAATTGTCAAGGATAGACAAGGAAATAAGAGATAGAAAAGAGGAAATAGAAAAATTAGAGAACAAAATTAGAGAGCAGAAAAACAAGATATCTAATATTTTATATGAAATCCTAGATGAAAAAATTCAAATAAACTAACATAGATTAAAATAAAGTGTATAAAATCAAAGACAAACCTAGTACAAGTGAATAATAACTAAAAATATACATCTTGTTTTTTTTAATGAAATTCAGCAAAATATTGATAGATATGGATCCAACTATTACAGAGGTCATAAGACCAAAAAATAAAACATGTAATTCTTCTCTCATTTTAAACAATTCATTTATTTCCAACAAATTTGCTACTAATAAGGCTGGTATGGCCATGATGAAAGAGAATTTGAATGCATCTTCTTTTTTTATGCCAGATAATATACCAAAAGAAATAGTAGAGCCACTTCTGGATATGCCGGGAATTATGCTTAACATTTGACCAATGCCGACAAAAAAAGATTTTTTCGTGTTAATTTCACTATTAGGTGATTTAAATTTTGTAGAAAATAATATCAGGGAATTAAATATCATAGCAATACCTATAACAAACAAGTTACTGAACAGTGACTCAAAAAAATCTAAAAACAAAAATCCTATTATTCCGGCTGGCATGCTAGCTACAAAAACATAAAATATAAACTTAGATTCGTTTGATTGGAATTTACCTGATGCAAGAGATCTGACTATTTTTAACAGATCATTCTTAAAATAAAATAAAATCACAAGAAGAGATCCAAAATGCAAAAAAATATCAAACGCTACAGGCACATCTATTCTAAATAAATTTTGATAGATGGCTAGATGACCTGAACTAGAAATAGGCAACCATTCTGTTATACCCTGTATAACACCCAAAATTATTGCTTCTAATACTGTAACCATAATACTTAATATCTAATATTTGTCATAAATTTACGTTTCAATAGAAATTATTTTTAAGATAAAAGGTTTATTTTTCAACTATTATTAGTGATTGCTATTCCAAGAAATGAAGAAGAATCTTTCAAAAGAAAGTTCGTGAGCAAAAAAATGCTAGTTTCTCTAATCAAAAAACTGGAAAACGAAAAAAATCCTGTAACAGTAAAGGAGGACAATAACTCCAACCTGTTAATAGAATTGAAGGTTAATGATTCCAAGTGGTTTGCCGTGCTTGGCTCGTCTTGGAGGAATAAAAAATACCAGGCTTACATAGACATAGATGAGTATAGAAGAGAAGTAAGATTTTTTGATATAATAAAAGAAGCGGAGTTTGCTGCAGGAAGTTTTGAACAAGTGGGAGAGAGATTTTTCACAAGAGGGATGATGATAGATACGAAAGAACAATCAAGACTCCTAGGAATAAGATCTGACCTGTCCATAGGTGAAATTTATAAATACAAATTCGATCCAGAGACGATCAGGAGTATGATAAAGGAAATATGCAACGAGCACGGGTGGGATTTTAAAAGAGTGTTATTTAGATAAAGCAAAAGCTTATAAAGCTTAATTTCTATCAATTTCTATCGAAGTACAAAGGTTTTACTATAGCGTTAGATGATTATTCTAATTCTATTGCTTTTGTGGCTTTTGAAATTAAAAAGTGATGTAAATGAAATTTAGTGAAATGAATATTGAAAAGAGTGTACTGGATTCACTCGTAGAGATTGGATATGAAAATCCAACTGAAATCCAAAAAGAAACTATACCATTAATAAAAGAAGGTCATGATGTTATAGGACAATCGGAAACCGGATCCGGCAAGACAGCCGCTTTTGGAATTCCGTTAGTTGAAAGGATTGAAAAAAATGGAAAGATTCAAGCTTTGGTTCTAGCTCCAACAAGGGAATTATCAGAACAAATATCGAGAGAGCTGATGAAATTCTCCAAATTTAAAAGATTAAATGTATCCTGCATATATGGAGGTGTGTCCATAGAACCGCAAATATCAAATTTGAGGCATTCTGAGATTGTTGTAGGAACTCCTGGAAGAATATTAGATCATATTCAAAGAAGAACTATAGATCTAAGGAACATCAAAATATTTGTTTTAGATGAAACTGACAAGATGCTGGATATGGGATTCATAGATGATATTGAAGATATCGTCAGAAATGTACCAAGAGAAAGACAGACTCTTCTCTTCAGTGCAACAATGCCAGAAAACATTTTTAGGTTAAGAGACAGATTCACAAGAAATGTAAAAAGAATAAAAACGCAAACAAAGGTCAGAGAAGATCTGCTAGAACAATTCTATTTTGATATCGATCAAAACAAAAAATTTTCTTTGCTTGTCCACGTGATAAAAAAAGAGGAACCAAATCTAAGCATAATATTTTGCAATACAAGAGTGGAAGCTGAAAATGTTTCCAAAAATTTGAGAAGGAACAAAATAAATGCGGAAGTACTGCATGGCGGTATATCTCAATACAGAAGAAATCAGATAATTGATGAGTTTCATAGAGGCAAAATAGAGATTTTGGTGGCAACAGATGTAGCTGCCAGGGGATTGGATATAAAAAACGTTAGTCATGTATTCAATTACAGCATACCAAAGAATTCCGAAGACTACATTAATAGAGTTGGCAGAACAGCTAGGGCAGGAAAATCTGGAAAGGCTATATCGTTTTTAGCAAAAATTGATCATCAGGCATTCCAGGAAATACTGAACAAGTATAGACCAAAGGTTGAAAAATTGGAAACTCCCAGATTTCCAGATTTGCCATTCATGAGAAGAGAAGAGTATAGACGTTTTAGCAGAGGATTTAGTCCCAGAAGAAATCATAGATTCAGAAGTTATTAGTAGTTTAGACTGCAATAGTTTATGAATTTTAATTACCATAATAGCAAAATGGGTAGCTTCAAGGATTACATAGAATTTATGAAAATAGATGGCATGTTTCCTGTTATTGGTATAAAAGTCGATGAAAATACTGTTGAAGAAGGTCTTATTGATTCTTTAGAAGTTTTTAAAGCTCTTTCAAGAATAAGAAACATAAAAGAATTCACGGAAAAGGAAATCGTCATTATGAATGCGATTAAAAACTGGGGGATTTCAATCAATGAAATCACAAAAATAAAAAATACTGATGAATGGACTAACTATGAGAATTGGTTCAAAGAAAATTTGCCAAAATTAAATACAAATGAAGAACTGGAACCATTGGAGAATAATTTTGTTGAATCTAAAATTATGAAAGTAAGGGAAAATTATGAAACATTCAAAAAGATTCTAAAAGAAAGTGAATATATGAAATAATATTGATCAAATCGCTTTCTTCTTTTTTCCTGTTTTGTGAATTAATTTTGTAAGAATATAACCGGATGCAAAACCGCCAACATGGGCCCAAAATGCTATTCCGCTCCCAGAGCCACCAAATAAGCTGGTTGTAGCAAACAAAAGCTGCATTATAAACCACAACCCCACTACCACATAAGCTGGCAGATGACCAAATCTCACTCTTATCTTAGCATGAGGAAATAACACTATGTAAGATCCTAAAATACCAGATATTGCACCTGAAGCACCTATTGCTGGGATAAATGATCCTAAATTGGTAATGAGATGAGTGAACGTGGCGCCTATCCCTGACATAAAATATAGAAAAAGATATTTTCCTTTACCTAAAATATCTTCTATGTTATCTCCGAAAATCCACAGATACCACATATTTCCGAATATGTGAGCAAGACCGCCATGAAGAAACATAGAAGTAAAAATTGTAAGTATGCTGAAATAAGCTGGAACAAAACCGAATGTACTTATTATATTATCAAAATTCGACAAGCTAAAAATAAAAATTATCACATTAAGGGCAATCAGTGTAACAGTAATCAAAGGAAAGTGTTTTCTTGGGTTAATATCCCAGTACGGAAATATGAAACCTTTCTTATCTTTTATAATTCTCATACCGTTCATTTTTCATCATTCAAAATTTTCTTTAATCTATCTGTGTTCAAGCTCAAATCATCTGCCACTTTAATCAATTTCACCAATAAGTCCCTATCGTACTCTTTTATGCCATTATCAGCAAGTTGACAATAAAAGTTTATCAATCGAATCACTTCTTCTTTGTTGAAAACAGCTTCTTGCAAATTATTACCTAAATGTATATCGTTTCAGAACTACTTATTTTTTCTCGTTATCAACTTTTTAAAACGAGTGATTTATTAACTAACTTTTCTATTCTCTTTGTTGATGCTATGACGGATTATTGTGTTCATTGTGGAAGAATAGCTATTGTCTTTAACGATTTAAATCAACCCGTTTGCCCTGTATGCAGAAGTAAAGCCCCCAAAGAAATATCATGCGATATTTGCAGTGCTATGATGATTGTCAGACAGGGTAAGTTCGGATCATTCTGGGCATGTTCTGGCTATCCACAATGCAACAATTCTATGTCCATCAAAAAACAACTAATGAAAAACTGGAAGAAGTAATTATCTATTTCTTACAGTAGCAAAAGCTGGATGCAATGATTGTGCCATTCTGTATTGTTCCAAAAGATCATAATGTGAATCTAAAAATTCTTGGAAAGTTGCTTTCAGATCAGAACTTGAATTAATTAAATTCATTACATATTCAGAACCTCTGTCCCTTACTCTTTTATATAATTCTGCAGCTCCGCCAGCAGTGTCTGCAACTTTTCTACCTATCTTGTATAAGGTTTGTTTAATTGGTGAATATCCTTTTAATTCAGATAAACTAAATCCGTGATCCTCAACCATGGATCTAACAACATCTGCTTCGGCGACTATTCTTGATATATCAGCTACTCTATTTTTATAAAAAGCATGAAGACCCATCAATAATTTAATTGGTAGAAGAGAGTGTGATGCTTCATGATAGGCAACTTCTTTTGATTCTCTTTCATCTGTTAAAGTATCTGGAGAAACACCCAATACCTGTTCCCCACCTGATGTCACACCAGAATATCCACCAACGCTCGTACCAGCTAGATTTGGGTCTATCATAATTGCATCATGACTCAAATCTCCTATTTTATATTTTTTAATTAAACTATCAACAGCATCGGATACCATCCTAGTAAAACGATTAAAATATCCTCTATAACCCGAATACATGTCTGAAGCCAAGTTTCCAGCATATGCCGATAATGATCCTAAATTCATAATTAAATTTCATAATAAAGAAATTTAAATCTTTCTAATAGGATTAGTCAAAAAAACGCTGGGAGAGCGATTTGAACGCTCATTCCGTTGAACGGAACCAGTTGTCTCTGAAAATCGACGATTCATCATTATTTCAGTCGTCTCAGCTTCATCATTTGTTCGAGACTGGCGCATTTGACCTGATTCTGCCATCCCAGCTTTTTTTAAACTAAAAAAATATATTATTAGATGGTTAAATGAATATTCTAGAAAAGATTATATATTCTATTGTTTCTCCATCTAAATTCTTTGCATATGCGGAGAAACATGATAGAATTAGAGATTGCGCATTCTACTATTTTCTGTTGAGCTGGATCCCATCCATAATTATAATGTTATTATACGGCATAGATCAAGACAATATCATAATGAAAGGACCGCTATCATTTGAAAATTTTATATTACTCGGATTATCTTCTCTATTATTAGCTTTTGCTTCATCTACGACTTTTTTCTTATATACATTTATCGTTTATCTTGTAACACAGCTGATTAACAAAAAATACGAATATAGACAATCCGCAATAACGGTAAGTTACGGACTGACTCCACTTTTACTTGGTTTAGCCCTTGCATTAGTTTCCAGTTATATGGAATACTATCTTCTAATGTTCTTATTTGTCATCATTGGTTTTGCATGGTCTATAGCACTGTTCATTAAAGGATCTAAAATAATTTACAAATTCACAACTAAACAATCCATATTGACGATGCTTGTAGCTCCTATTTTTGGAGTCATTGCCTTTTCGGGATTAATAGTTTTCATATCAGGATTATCTTCCAAAAACACGGATTTGATAAATCTATCATATATAATGATGGTATCTGGGGTCGCAGATTACATAACGATCGTGTTTTTGGTAAAATCAAAAAAGACAAACATGTTTAAATCAAAATCATAAAATAATACCAAGGAGATCTTAATGGTTTTAGAATGGCTATTAGAAGCTAAAAAAGATAGGAAAAAACCTATATCAATTTTCGTGTTTTCTTTAATCTCTTCCTTAGTCGCCTTATTCATATCTTATACTGTCTTCAAAGAAGGGACCGGATTTT